>JABDJU010000055.1 GCA_013003325.1 Acidimicrobiales bacterium | reverse complement strand
CCCTCTCACCCGATACTGATTGATCAGCGTGTTGACCCCGTGCTGCTTGGCGTGGGCGAGGTCGACATCGTTGGTCGTTGCGACGGCGTCCTTGCGCCACTGCACCGCCTCGTAAGGGACGGCCATGTCGTGGAAGATGTCGGAATAGAAGTCGTGCTCGCCGAGCAGGAGCTCATGCACCCGCTTGAGGAACAAGCCGGACTCGGCTCCCTGGATGATGCGGTGGTCGTAGGTGCTCGACACCGTCATGATCTTCGAGATTCCGAGATCGGCCAGGGTGGCCGGGTCGGCGGCCTGGTATTCGGTCGGGTAGCCGATGCCGCCGAGGCCGACGATGAGACCCTGGCCGGGCATCAGCCGAGGCACGCTCTGGACGGTCCCGATGGTGCCGCGATTCGTGATCGTGACGTTGGCGCCCATCAGATCGTCGACCTGAAGTTTGTTGTTGCGTACCTTTGCGATCGCAGTTTCGTAGGTATCGAGGAACTGTTTGAAACCCATGTCCTGGGCCTCTTTGAGGACGGGAACCACCAGGCTCCGGGAGCCGTCGGACTTGGCTTGGTCGACGGCGATGCCCACGTTGATGCGGCCATCGCGGACCACCCGGGGCTTTCCATCGCTACCGACGACGTAGGAACTCGCCATGGCCGGCACCTCCTCCCGTATGGCCCGCACGATGGCGTACCCGATCAGGTGGGTGAAGCTGACCTTGCCACCCCTGATCCGCTTGAGGTGGTTGTTGAGGACCTTCCGGTTGATTTCGAGGAGCTTGGCTGGAACCTCTCGAAACGAGGTTGCGGTGGGAACACCGAGGCTTGCCTCCATGTTGGTGACGATGCGGGCCGCCGCCCCCCGCAACGGCTGGCCGGGTTCCTCGGCCTTCGGCGCGGCCTGATCCAACTCACTGGGGGCCGGCTCGCCCGAGGGCGCCCCGTTGCCGGTGACGTCGGCTGGGGGTTCAGGTGAAGAAACCGACGTCTGCGCCGGCGGGGCCGGCGCGGGGCGTGCCAGTCCGTTCTGGTCCGGCGCGCGTTCGTCGACCGTGGCCGGCGCGGGCGGGTTCGCGATGGTGGTCGCCGTGGCCATAGACGTCGCCGCCGTCGACGTCGGTGCCTCGGCTCCGGAGAAGAGGTCGCGCCAGTTCTCAGGAACCGACTTCGGGTTGTCCTTGTAGTTTTGTGCGAGCTCTTCCACGAACCACGCGTTCGGGCCGAGGGTCTGGGGTTCTTCGTTGGAAGCCACGCCCTCAGGCTACTCCTGCGGGTAGTAGGGTTTGGAGTCCTGTGATCATTGCGACCTGGAACGTCAACTCGCTGAAGGCGAGGATGCCTCGTGTCGAGCAGTGGCTAGCCGACGTTCAGCCCGACATCCTCTGCATGCAGGAGACCAAAATGAAGGACAGTGCGTTCCCGGCGCTCGCCTTTCAGGGCCTCGGGTACGAGACGGTGCATCACGGGTTCAACCAGTGGAACGGGGTCGCCATCCTGTCCAAGGTCGGAATCGAGCAGCCGGTCAACGGCTTCGCCGGCGGGATCACGCCCGACCCCGACGCCCGCCTGATTTCGGCGACCTGCGGAGGCATCCGGGTGCACAGTGTGTACGTGCCCAATGGTCGGGAGGTGGGGCACGACCACTTTCACTACAAGCTCTCCTGGCTCGATCGCCTGGTGGAGCACCTCGATGCCACGTGCAGGCCATCGGATCGGGTGGTTGTGGCCGGCGACTGGAACATCGCACCCTCGGACCAGGATGTCTGGAACCCGAGGCTGTTCGAAACGTCGACCCACGTGACCCCCGAAGAGAGGTCAGCTCTCGACGCAGTCAAAGACTGGGGGCTGGTCGATACCTTTCGGGCCCGCCATCCCGAGGAGCAACTGTTCAGCTACTACGACTATCAAGCCGGCCGGTTCCACAAGCGGGAAGGAATGAGAATCGACTTCCTTTTGGCCTCCGAGCCGCTGGCGGAGGAGAACTTCTTCGACCTTGTCGATCGGAACGGCCGCAAAGGCACCAAGCCCAGCGATCACGCCCCGGTCCTCGCCGGCTTCCGGACGTCGGTATGAGCAGCACCGAAAACAAGCACATCGACATGAGGGGGACCATTCGATGATCGAAAGCTCGACTGCCTGGATAGGGCTTCTCGCCGCCGATGCTGGCGGCGTGCAGGAAGGTCAGCGCCTGGTCAACATCCCGCACCACGAACTGCTCGTCTTCTGGGTCCAGATCCTCGCGCTGTGGGCGGTCGCCAGGATGCTCGGCGCTCTCGCCCGCCGCGTCGGCCTACCTTCGGTGGTCGGAGAGCTCTCGGCCGGGTTGATGCTCGGGCCCTCGATCTTCGGCGTCCTCTGGGACGACGGGTTCGACTGGTTCCTGCCCGGCTACGTGTCAGGTGAGGTTCAGGGCAGCTTGCTCCTGCTGGGGGTCAGCTGGTTCAGCGCGGCGTTTCTCCTCGTCGTGGCCGGCTTCGAGACAGACCTCAACCTGATCACGCGCCTGGGGCGGCCGGCACTGCTCGTAACCGTCGGATCGGTGGTGGTGCCGTTTGTGGGCGGATTGGTGGTCGGTGCCCAGCTGCCCCAGGAGTTCTGGGGCGACGCCGGTGATCGGCTCACGGTCACGCTTTTCATCGCCGTCAGTGTCGCCGTGTCGGCGCTGGCTGTCGTCGCGAAGGTCCTGAGCGACCTCAACCTCATGCGACGCGACGTCGGCCAGATCACCGTCGCGGCGGGGATGGCGAACGATCTCGTGGGATGGATCATCCTCGGCATAATCTCCGGCCTGGCAGTATCGGGTGGGTTCAACATCGTGGGCAGCGGGCTCACCGTGCTCGGCCTCGTGGCGTTCCTGGCCGGCTCCCTCACGATCGGCCAGCGGGTTATCGATGCGTCGCTGCGGGCGGTCCGCCGCGAGGGAGCCAACCTCCAGGGAGCTCTCACCGTGTCACTGGCGGCCATGTTCGTGTTCGGTGTGATCACCCAGTGGCTCGGGGTCGAGGCGGTGTTGGGTACCTTCGTCGCCGGTGTCGTGCTGGCCCGGAGCCGCTATCAGCAGTCGGAAGCGGCCCATGTCATCGAGGACCTCACATCGGTCGTGTTCGCCCCGCTGTTCTTCGCCACCGCCGGTCTGCGAGTCGATCTCGGACTGCTTCGCGGCAATGCGCTGACCTGGACCCTGATCCTGCTGGCCGTCGCTCTCGGCCTGAAGTTTGCCGGTGCATTCGGTGGTGCGCTGGCCGGCGGGCTGTCCACCCGCGAAGGCCTGATCCTCGGTGCCGGTCTCAACGCCCGGGGCGCGTTGGAGATCATCATCGCCACCGTCGCCCTCAGCCTCGGGGTGTTCAACGAAACCGCGTTCACGATGATCGTGATCATCCCCTTGATCACATCGCTGATCGCGTCGGTCGGTGTGAGGGCGCTCGCTCAAAATCTCGAAGGATCGGTGGCGGAGCGAGAACGACTCGCCCGCGAAGCAGCGTTGGCGAAAAACCTCGTCGTAAGGGGAGGTCGGATCCTGATTCCGTCCGAGGGTTCCAAGAGCTCGATCGTCGCGTCCCAGGTGGTCCACTTCGCCTGGCCATCAGATCAAGGAGCGACGGTGGTGGCGATCAACGATCGGGAAGGAAACGCACCGGATCTGGAGCCGATCACCAACACGCTCTTCGGGCGCCAAACCGAATTCGTCGAGGCGGCCGACTCCGAAGCTGCCGAGGCGTTGGTGGCGCAATCGAAGCTTGGCTACTCGGTCGCTGCCTTCGGCGTGCCCGACCAGGGTGGGGCAGTGCTGTCCCAGCTCGCCGACGACCTTCTCAGCGAACTTCAGATCCCGATGGTGCTGGTTCGCCGGGCCAGAAACACCGGAAATCGCCTACCAGGGATCTTCGCTCGGGCGCTGGTGCCCGTCACCGGGTCACAGTCGAGTCGCGCCGCGCTCGAACTGGCAGGAAACCTCTCGGCCAACCTTGGGACACAGTTGATGCTGAGCCATGTGATCTACCAGGCTCCGCCGGCCGGAGCCGGCGGTGTCGGCCTCGTCGATCGCATCCGAGATGCCGCTATCGCGAACTCCCAAGACGCGGCCGCCAGCGTGCTCGCCAACGCCGCCGCTCAGGCTCAGGAGCTGCGGGCCGGCTTCGAGATCGAGACCCGATTCGCCCCGAGTGTCAGCGACGAGATCATGCGCCACGCAAACCAGATCGACGCCGATCTCATCATCCTCGGGGCCGAGGTTCGCCGCCTCGAGAGCCGCGCATTCCTGGGACAGAACGTGCAATCGGTGCTCGACCACGCCCCTCAAACGGTCGTCGTGGTGGTCCTGCCTATCAATGAGTAGGGGTTCGGTGTCAACGGAGGGCGCTCGGGCCGGGAAATGTCATTGCGGCCCTGAACTGGAGAAACAGGTGGGCTACAGGTATTCAGGAGCAATTCAGGCAACGAGCGCACACTGGGCACCATGAATAAACCGAACGACATCCCCACCACCGCCCGGCGCTCGACGGTACGAACCGGTTTGGCCGGCGTGGCAATCGGCACCGCCGCCCTCGTCGGCGGCCTGACCGTGCTCCCCGCCTTCGCCGGAGCCCAAGACATCGAGCCAGAAACGCCCGACACCGAGATACCCCCCGGTGACGAGTCGAGCCGGCATCGGCCACGGCTCGGGTTCAGAGCCCACAAGATCGAGACGGTGACCGAAGTGCTCGACCTCTCAGCCGAGGAGATCCATGAGGCCTTCCAGAACGGCACCACCTTGGCCGAACTGAGCGAGGCACAGGGCGTGCCTGTCGACACGTTGATCGATGCGTTGGTGACCGCCACCGAATCCGAAGTTGCCGAGCATCTCGAAGCCGGCGACATCACCCAGGAACAGGCCGACCGCATTCTGGAAAGCCTTGAAGAGCGGGTCACCACCATGGTGAACGCCGACCGCCCCATCCGCGAGGGTCGCGGCCGACATGGTCACCGACATCGCGGTCATGGAATCGGCGCTGGCTCAGAGGTCGTCACCGATTTGCTGGGCCTCACCCAGGAAGAGATCAGAGAGGCGTTCCAGAACGGCACGACCCTGGCAGAACTTGCTGAGTCTCAGGGGGTGTCCACCGATGCACTGGTTGATGCCCTCGTGGCAGAGGCCGAGGCACGGGTAGCTGAGAAGGTCGAAGCCGGCGACATCACCGCCGAGCGGGCCGACTCGATCCTGGAAGACCTCGAGGAGCGCATCGAGGACCGCGTGACCTCCGAGCGTCCCGCCGAGCGCCGGGGTCGTCGAGGCGGCCTCCGGGGCGGTGTCGAAACGACAATCGACGCCTGATCTCAAACCTCACCATCTCTCCCACAAGCGACTGTCGAGCGCCGCGGTGCTCGACAGTCGAGTGGTTTTATGGAGCGGGTTGTTTCAGGCGTTGTCGACGATCTTCAGGATCGCGTCGCCGTAGCGTTCGAGCTTGGTGGGGCCGATGCCGCTGATCCCGGCTAGTTGACCCCGCGACTGCGGTCTGGCTTTGGCGATCGCTCGTAGCGTTGCGTCGTTGAGCACCACATAGGCGGGGACGGCGTGGGCCTTGCTTTGAGCCGACCTCCATGAGCGAAGGTCAGCGAACAAGGGATCATCGCGTTCGGTCGCGGCTGTCGACTTCGACCCGAGCGCCCGGCGAGCCTCTCGAGCGAGCACCTTGTACTTCATCGGGTCGAGGCCCTTGCGGAGGTGTTCGATCGCACGTTCGATCTCGGCTAGGTAGGGCGAGGGCCGCCTGGCCGCTGGTTTGGTCCTGAATGTTCGCTGCTCGGCGAAGCTGAGGTGCAACTCGCGACGAGCCCTGGTCACCGCCACGTACAGCAGCCGTCGTTCCTCGGCGAGCTGAGCACCGGTTTCGGCGTAGCTGATCGGAACAAATCCCTGTTCGAGCCCGGCGATGTGAACCACGGACCATTCGAGCCCCTTGGCCCCGTGGAAGGTCGAGAGGTCGACGGCGTCGGCATCCCGGTGCACTTCGTTGGACTGAACCGTTGCCAGCCAGGCCAAGAAGTTGGGACCGCTCGGCTGAGAGTCTTCAGCCAGGTAGTCGCGCACCAGACGAAGTAGCGCCTGGCGGTTGGCGTGGCGCTCGGCCTCGTTCGGGGAGAGGTCGTCTGGAGGATCTTCGAGTTCGTCGGCGAAGGCGTCAACCGCCTGGGCGAAGTCGATTCCGGGACGGCCGAGCCGACGGATGATCTCCTTGACCTCGGGCGTGGCGAGAGGCCCTTTCCCGCCTCGCATCCGCACCGGGATACCGGCGGCGGCGAGCGCCTGCTCGATCACCACCAGTTGAGCATTGGTGCGCACAAGAACCGCCTGGCCGTTCCAACCCTCGGCCGGATCCCGGGTTTGCCGCACGCGTTCGGCGATCGCCGTCGCTTCTTCGTTTTCGTCGTCGTGGGCGGTGACGGTGGGAACCGGACCGTCGCTGGTTTGTGGGGTCAGATCCCCACCTTTGCCCGACAGTGACGCCTTGGCCAGGGTGAGGATCTGAGCGGTCGACCGGTAGTTGTCAGTGAGGTTGATGACGGTGGTCTTCGGCTCGCGCTGTGGGAAATCGGTGATCAGGAACGGGTTGGCGCCGTTCCATCCGTAGATGGCCTGGTTGGGGTCACCGACGATGAAGAGGTCGTCATTGCTCCCCCGCCATTCGGTCAGCAGCGCGTGCTGCAGTGGGTTCACATCCTGGAATTCGTCGACGTAGAGATGCCGGTGCCGCCATCTCACCGCATCGGCGTAGCCGGGGTCGGCCCGCAGGTCTCGTATGGCGAGGCTGAGGATGTCGTCGAAGTCGACCAGCCGCCGACGCTTTTTGAGCTGGGTGAAGCGTTCCATGACGTCGACGAACTCGTCGGCGCTGATCGGAGGGATCCGGCCCGCCTTCTCGGCCTCGGAGTGGTAATAGTCGGGCTCGATCATTCGGGCCCGAGCCCACTCGATCTCTCCGATCACGTCGGCGACCTCGACATCCTTTCGACGCCCGAGCAGTTGAGCCACCATGGCGTACTTGCGGTCGAGGATCGACGGTGGCTCGATACCGCGTTCTTCCCACCGCCGTCGCAGCTGCATGAGTGCGACACTGTGGAAGGTGCCGGCGACGACCTGATCTCGGAGACCGAGCTGTCGGAGTCGGCTTTGCAGCTCGTTCGCTGCCTTGCGGGTGAAGGTGAGAGCGAGCACGTATCTCGGATCGGTTGCGCCGGATTCGATCCGGTAGGCGATGCGTCGGGTGAGCACCCTTGTCTTTCCCGACCCGGCGCCGGCGTGCACCACCAACGGACCACCGGAGGTGGTGACCGCAGCGATCTGTGCTTTGTTGAGACCACCCAGCAGGCGTTCCGGATCCATTCCCTCGACCCTACCGACGGGGTGGGACAGATCGATCCGCCGCCTTACAACCGCCGAAGCAGCTCGGCCTTCTTGGCCTCGAACTCCTTGTCGGTGAGGATTCCCTGGCTGCGGAGTTGATCGAGCTGGGCGATCTGATCCGGGATCGACGTCTGGGGGCTACCCATCTGGCCCCTGATCGAGTCGCCGACGCGGTCGAACTTCCGATTCTCGTTGTTCTCCATCTGCCGGTAGATCTCGTTTTGAACGTTCAGTGGACGGCGGATGTCGCTGAAGTCCTGCGTGCCCTGCTCCGAGGCCGATTCGATCTCGAGATCTCCCGACTTGATGATGCGTTCGAACAAGGTTTGGCGAAAGAAGACCGTGTTGATCTTCTCCAACGGGATCTCGACGCCGGTCCGACTCAGCACCCCCGAGCGCGAGATGAGCCGATCGGTGGTGATCACGAAGCTTGTGGTGGCCCAGCGGAGGTAGCTGAGGCCAAACCACCCCAAGGCGACGACGACGCCGACCCCGGCGACGAGGTTGAGCAGGTTCGGGGCGCCGTCCCACGCCAACATGACGATGCCCAAGGCCATGGCTGTGGCGAGCAGCCCCAGAGGGCGTGCGAAGTACCACCAGTGAGGGCGCAGGTCGAGCACGACGTCCTCGTTGTGATTGAGCATCTCCTTCGGGAAGGGCACCCCCAGAGCGTAATCGCTCGGTTTCGGCGGCACCCTCTCGGTCGGTGCCGGTGACCGCCAGGCCTACGATCAGATGATGACATCTTCGCCGCCGGCCACGCAGTACTCGATATCGGTACGGGTCACCCTCGAGAACAAGCCGGGCGTCCTCGGCGCTCTCGCCACGGCCATCGGGGAAGCCGGCGGGTCGATCTTTGCCATCGATGGATTCGTGGCAAAGGGGCCCGAGCTGGAACGGGAAATCGTGATCAACTGCTCAGACGTGCCTCACCAGAGCGAAGTGATCGCCGCCATCGATGCGCTCGACACCGTGACCCTCCACGACTGGTATGACCGCACATTCCGGATGCACGAGGGCGGCAAGATCGAGGTGCTGCCGTTGTGCCCGGTGGGGGATCGGGACGACCTGTCGATGGCCTACACCCCCGGGGTCGCCCGCGTGTGTAACGCCATCGCCGCCGATCAGGCCAAAGCCGATGACTACACCATTCGCAAAAACACGGTGGCGATCGTGAGCGACGGCACCGCGGTGTTGGGCCTCGGCGACATAGGGCCTAAGGCTGCGCTACCGGTGATGGAGGGCAAGGCCCTGTTGTTCAAGGAGTTTGCCGGGGTCGACGGCTTTCCGATCGTGCTCGATGTCGACACCGCCGACGAGCTGATCGAGACCGTCGTGCGTCTGGCGCCGACCTTCGCTGGGATCAACCTCGAAGACATCGCCGCCCCGGCTGCGTTCTATGTGGAGTCAGAACTCAAGCGGCGGCTCGACATCCCGGTCTTTCACGACGATCAACACGGGACGGCGGTGGTGGCCCTTGCGGCGCTCGAGAACGCGGTCGAGGTGGTGGGCAAGAACCTTCAGGATCTCAGCGTGGTGATCAACGGCATCGGCGCGGCCGGCCTTGCCATCGGCAAGATCCTGCTCAACGCCGGAATCCCCACGATGGTCGGAACCGACAGCCGCGGCGCCATCTACGACGGCCGCCCCGGTCTCAACGATGCCAAGCAGTGGTTCGCCGAGAACACCAACCCCGAGCAGAAGACCGGGTCGCTGGCCGACGTGATTGCGGGCGCCGATGTGTTCATCGGTGTCAGCGCACCCGGAGTCCTGAGCGTCGAAGACGTCAAGACCATGGCGGCCGATCCGATCATCTTTGCCATGGCGAACCCCGACCCGGAGATTCTCCCGGAGCAGGTCGAGGGAATCGTCGGCGTGATGGCCACCGGTCGGTCCGACTATCCCAACCAGATCAACAATGTGTTGGCGTTCCCCGGGATCTTCCGCGGCGCGTTCGATGCCCGTGCGTCCGACATCACCGAAGGCATGAAGCTGGCCGCCGCCAGGGCCATCGCCGACAGCGTCGGTTCAGCCGAGCGCTGCGCCGAGCAGGTGGTGCCTTCGGTCTTCGACAAGTCTGTGCCGGTTCGGGTGGCGGCGGCGGTGGCAAAGGCCGCCCGCGCCGAGGGTGTCGCCCGGCGGTGACCCCGCTCGACACGATCGATGACCTGCGGCCGGTACTTGCGCCGGATCGCCTACTCCTGATCGCCGAGATCACCGGCACCGAACAGTTTCCGCGGCTCGTCGCCGACCTCGCCGCACATGTGGTGCTCGATGGGCAGCCGCTCGTCGTCGGTCTCGAGGTGCCGTTCAATGAACCCCTCGACGGTGAGCGCTGGGGTCCGTTCTGGTCCCGTGCGCCCCGGTTCGCCGACGGGCGCAGCAGTCTGGCCATGGCCGAACTCGTGACCGACCTGGCCGACCTTCGTGCCGCCGGTCACCCGGTCACGACCGTCGGTCTCGACGGGCCCTGGGTAGCTCCTGGGTCGCCCGTCGACCTCGCCGCCCTGAGCGACCTCGAACGGCCTCGGGACGAGGCGATGGCAGGACATCTATTGGCCGCCATGGACGCCGTGCCCGGGGCCGCCGGCCTGGTGTTGGCCGATCGTGACCACACCGGAGTGTCACGAGGCAGTGGCACCATGGGCTCGATCGTCGCTCCGTGGTTCCCCGGTTCGGTCGCCCTCATCGGGCTGGCGAGCGGCGGCGAGGCGCTTGTGCTGGAGGCCGACGGACCGGTGGCCCGACCGGTCCCCGCCGACGTCTCTGTCGGCGAGGGAGCGGTGTGGTCGGCCGAACCCGGCGCTGACGGTCATCACGGCTTCGTGAACCTCGGTTCGGTCACGCCGGCAGCCCGGTTTCCCGGCTAGTGCCGCGACGAAGCTGACTCGCCGCGACCACGACGCTCGTGCGTGGTCACGGCACCAACTCAACCGCCCTCGGCCGGGGCTTGGTCGCCATCGGGTTCGGCCTCCCGGGATGCGCTGTCGCCGTTGGAGGCCTCGTCGGTCTCTTCGACGGCAATATCGGCGTCGCCTTCCTCGGATTCTTCGACCGTCGCCGACTGTGAGTCGGCTTCCAGGGTGGTGACCTCCAGCTCGAAGCCCACATCGAGTTCCTCGGAGAGGTTCTCGGCGAGATCGCCCACGTCGATCGGCTCCTCGCTGGTCGATGCCGTGATGTCGATCGTGCGCTCTCCGTCCTCGGTGTCGACCTCGATCGAGATCACGGCAGCGTCGGGGTTGGTCTCTTCGAGAACGACTTTCACAGCAGAGCGGGTTTCGTCTTCGTTGATCGGTCGACGTTCGCGCCACTGGTCGGTCATCTCGAGAGGTGCGACGATGAGCAGAACCGCGGCGGCGGCGAGTCGAAAGCCGCGAGCCACGTTTATGCGACCGCTGATCAGCTGCCGCCGCGGTGCGAGGCCACAGAGCATGAATGTGCCCGCCGCCGCCAGCACGATCCCCGCCACGTTGGCGAGGAAGAGCAGGAACGCGCCCGCGGCGAGGGTCCATTCGCCCATCTGCAGCGTGATGCCGACCACGGCCAGCGGCGGCACGAGCGCCACGGCGACCGCAACGCCGGTCAGTGCTTCGCCGGCGGCGCGGCGCACCTGCGCGTAGGCGCCGGCGGCGCCGGCGCTCACCGCAACGCCGAGATCGAGCAGGTTGGGTGCGGTACGGGCCAGCACCTCCCCAGGGATTTCCTCAGGCGAGGGCAACACAGCCGCCGCAGCGACGGCCAGAGCGATCGCCATCGCGCTTCCCAGCGTTGCTGTGGCCGCCGACTCGGCCGCCCGCCGAGGCCAATCCATCACGATTGCGGCGGCGACCCCTAGCACCGGGGCCATCAGTGGCGCCACGATCATGGCGCCGATCACCACCGCCGTCGAGTCGGCGAGCAGGCCGAGCACGGCGATCAGTGATGAGAGCACCATGAGGGCGGCGAAGCG
Source organism: Acidimicrobiales bacterium (assembly GCA_013003325.1). GTDB lineage: Bacteria > Actinomycetota > Acidimicrobiia > Acidimicrobiales > SZUA-35 > JABDIY01. The sequence continues at coordinate 4,626 of JABDJU010000055.1, read as the reverse complement.
ATGAACGAATGGTCGCCGGCGCCCACCCTCGTGAAAGAGGTTGGCAACGACTCGAGCGCGTTCGTCGCGCGCCATGCGATCGCTGCGTAAGTAGCTGCGAGCGAGCCGGCCGATAGCGAGCTCTGTGAGGGATGGCCCCAGCCGCCGTCGACGACGCGTCGGGTTCGATGGTGGAGGGGTTGGATTGGTGGTCGGATGCCGCCGCCGCCGGACGGTTTCACGTTGATGGCTGTCAGTTGACATTGGATCTCTCCGTTGTTCGGGCGCCGGGCCCGCGAGCCCCGACGCTCTTGTGGCGATGGCCGTAACGTATTCGCAACAAACAGCGTTGCGGGCGGATCCCTACTTGCACTTCAGGATTTCTCGTCCGGGGGTTGTTCCGCCATCCACCACTTTGCGCAGTGATGTGGCTACTCTAAGACCGGGAGAATCTATACGCAAGTAGTAGAATATACTAAATATGCGATTGCGACTATCCTAAAACCCCTATGAACGCTGGAGAATCGCCGCATTGACCGCCAGGACCCGGCGTGCGTTCTCCACATGGAGGTTCTCGACCATGCGTCCGTCGACGGTCACGACACCCGCCCCCTCGGCCTCTGCCGCAGCAAATGCAGAAATGACTTTTTTCGCATGCTCAATCTCGGATTCCGATGGACTCCACACAGAATTGCAATATTCGATCTGCTTGGGATGGATCAGCGTCTTGCCGTCGAAGCCGAGCTCGAACCCCTGCCGACACTCCGCCGCGAAGCCGTCAAGATCGGCGATGTCGTTGAAAACGCCGTCGAGCACGACGATGCCAGCGGCCCGGGCAGCGGCCACCGACCGGGCCAAGTGGGGGACGAGATTGTGGCGTCCGGGAACCAGGGGCGCTCGCAGTTCCTTGGCCAGGTCGTTGGTGCCGAGGACGAACGCCGAGCAGCGGGGATGGTTGGCGATGGAGGGCGCGTTGAGCAACGCGCCCGGGGTCTCGATCATCGCCCAGATGGATGTGCTGTCGGGCGCGTCGCTGGCCGCCAACGCCTGGGCCACCCGGTCGACCTGATCAGCGTTGTCGACCTTGGGCACCACCACCGCATGCGGCGCAACGCCGGCCGCGGCCGCCAGATCTCCGCCGCCCCACTGCGTCGAAAGGCCGTTGCATCGGATGGTCAGAACGCGGTCTCCGTAGTCGCCGCTCGCCACTGCAGCAGCCGCTCTGGAGCGGGCGGCTTCCTTGGCGTCGGGGGCGACCGCATCTTCGAGATCGAAGATGATGGCGTCGGTGGGAAGCGACTTCGCCTTCTCGATCGCTCGCTGATTGGCCGCCGGCATGTAGAGAACGCTGCGCAGCACCAACATCTCAGAATCCATAGCTGGCCGCCAGGTCGGGATCGCGCGCCGCCAGCCTCTTGGCCAGCTCGACGACGACGTGGCACTGCTTGACACTGGCGTCGTCTTCCATCTTGCCGTCGAGCATGATCGCCCCGGTGCCATCGCCCATCGCATCGATGACCCGCTGTGCTTGGGCGACATCCTCGGGGCGGGGGCTGAAGACTTTCTTCGCCACGTCGATCTGCTTGGGATGGAGGCTCCAGGCTCCGACGCAGCCGAGGAGGTAGGCGTTTCGAAACTGGACCTCGCAGGCCACGGTGTCGGCGATGTCGCCGAAGGGGCCGTAGAAGGGCAAGATGCCATGGGTCACGCAGGCATCGACCATCCGGGCGGTGGTGTAGTGCCACAGATCCTGCTGGTGTCGAGCTCGGTCGACGTGGATGTCGGGGGTTCCGTCCTCGCCCGTCGGCGGGTCGCCGATGACGGCGTAGTCGGGGTGGCCACCCCCGACCCGGGTGGTCTTCATGCCGCGGTTGGCGGCCAGGTCGGCCGGGCCGAGCGAAATGCCCTGCATCCGCGGGGATGCGCCACAGATGGCCTCGACGTTGGCCACTCCCCGGGCGGTTTCGAGCAGGGCGTGGAACAGTATCGGACGCGACAGCGTGGCTCGGGCCTCGAGTTGGGAAACCAATCGGTCGGCGTAGTGGATGTCTTCAGGCCCCTCGACCTTGGGGATCATGATGACCTCGAGCTGGTCGCCGATCTCGGTGACCAGCGTGATCAGATCATCGAGGGCCCAAGGGGAGTCGAGACTGTTGATCCGCGTCCACAACTGGGTCTCACCCATGTCGACGGTGCGCCCGACGTGCACGAGGCCCTCCCGGGCGGCGAGCTTGTCGGCGACGGGAACCCCGTCCTCCAGGTTCCCCAGCAGGATGTCGACGGTCGGAGCGATGTCGGGGACCTTTGCCACCATCTTCGGATTCGAAGGTGGAAAGAAGTGGATCATCCGGCTCGGCCGGACCGGGATCTCACGAACCGGCATCGGGGCCCCCACTGCAAGGGGGCGGAAGAAGTCTTTGGGGGGTCTCACGACTCAGAGCGTACGCCCGCCTCGGGTCGCTACGAAAACGGCGGTTCGGCTAACCGATTTCGGCCAGAACCGCGGCGGTTGCACTCATGCCGAGCCGGTTCGCCCCGGCGCCGACCATTGCCTCGACATCGCTCAGAGTGCGGATGCCACCCGATGCCTTGACCCCGAGGTCGGGGCCGACCGTTGACCGCATCAGAGCGACGGCGGCGACCGAGGATCCGCCAGCGGCGTGAAATCCGGTGGAGGTCTTGACGAAGTCGGCGCCGGCCTCGACCGAGAGATTGCAGGCCGTCACAATCTGGTTGTCGGAGAGCGTGGCCGATTCGATGATCACCTTCAACGTCACGCCGGCCGCAGCGTCTCGCACCTGGGCGAGATAGTCCGCCACGAAAGCTTGATCATCGCCGATGATACGGCCGAAGGGAATCACCACATCCACTTCGTCGGCCCCCTCAGCGATCGCGATTCGTGCGGTGGCCGCCACCGCCTCGGACTGGTCTGCCCCCCGCGGGAAGCCGGCAACGGTGCAGACCATGACCTCGCTGTCGTCGAGGCTCGACGAGGCCAGGGGCACCCAGGACGGGTTCACACACACCGAGGCCGTGCCAAACTCGCGGGCCGATTCGCACAGCGCCTCGATGTCATCACCGGTCGCCGTCGGGGCCAACAAGGTGTGATCGACCATCGCGGCAAACGTTGCGGGCGTGAGGGTGGTCATAGGCCAACTCTAGGCATGCGACCCGCCTGCAACCCAGCGGCCAGGATCAGCCTTCGAGCAGCTCCAGTGAGCGATCGCCGAATCGTAGTATTTGGCCGATTTCGAACGGGACCGGGACACCGACGGGGAGTTGGGGTCCGGAACCGGGCCGATCCGCTTCGTCGATGAAGCAGCCATTGAGCGAGTTGGTGTCGGTGACCACGACGAGGTCATCGGTCCGGCGGATCACGAAGTGACAGCGGCTCACCTGATCTCCGGATACGACGACAATCGCCGCATCAGTGGGAAGATCCCCGCTCCCGGCCGGTGCCCGCCCGACCGCCAGGGTCTGGGTCAGCGGAACAACCTGACCATCGTCGAAGCGGAGCCGGAGAACCGATCGGTGTGGTCCCGCACGGTCCTCGGCCGTTGTGTCAGAGCCGACCGGTGACATGCCAGCCCGATTCGGGGCCGGAGGAGGTGGGGTCGGGACCCGCTCGATCACCGGCGGATCAGATTCGGTGGGCAACTGGGTGAAGAGCCCCGTGCTCAGGACCGGTGAATCCGACGAACCGGGCGGTGGTGTGGGGTCGACGTCGGGCTTCTCCGCGTCGGGCTCGGACGGCAGCGGTGGGGGCGGGAAGAACACGCCGGCGGGCCGGTCTCGGGGCGAAGGCGGCGGCGGTTCGGGTTCGGTCCGCACAACGGCGAACCCGGGTATCTCGAATCCGCTCGCCCCGACTACGCCGGAGGCGAGCCAATGAGGGCTGGGGCTCGACGGTGGAATACCGAAGCGGATCGTTGCCTCGCCGCGCCGCTGAACCGACCCCATCACCGGCTCCTCGCTGGGGGTGGCGGTGAAGGCCATGCCACCGTCGACGAGGTGGAAGAAGGCGATGTGATAGCCGTCGGGCGCTGCGGACTTGATGAACAGGTGAATCTCGTCGTCCGAAGCCGGAGCCAGAGCCAGGTCGCTCCACCCCTCGGCCCCGGGACCATCCGGCGCTACGAACACGACGAAGCGATTGGCCACGGTGAGCTGGCCGGCGCCGAGCGAGAACGAAACCGAAACCGGCGACGTCGAGTCCACGGGACCACCGTAGTTGCCCGGCCCCGGCGGCTCTCAAGTGGTCGCCGGGGGATTCCACCTAGCGACGGAGCGTGTGACCTCGGTTACATTTGCTGCGTACACGGCGGATCGACGATGCGGTCGCACCGACACTGCCCACTTCGAGCGGTGCAGGACGACCCGAGGCTGGCGGGCCATGATCACAATCCCACTCGATGGACCTTCAATGGAACAGCGACAAGCGATCGTCCTAACCACGTATGGGCTGTTGAGGGGTCTCATCCTCCAGGAGAATGAAGAAGGCATCTGCATTCTCGTCAACGGCAGTCGCCAAACGATTGCCAGCGACGACATTCGCACCATCGCCACCGTCTGAGCCGATCGTCACCCGGCAGTGGTGATGGCACGGTGACAGCATGGCGAGGGTCGAAGGCGTGGCCGGTTCACTCC
>JABDJU010000320.1 GCA_013003325.1 Acidimicrobiales bacterium | reverse complement strand
GGCGTACAGCAACAACCCGGCTTCGGGTACCGGGAGCACCTCGGTCTGAACAACCGCCTCAGACCGTTTTGTCAGGTCAGAGCCTCAGGCCTCCATAGGCAATACCGGTGAGGTGGGCCATCTCACGGTCGAAGGTGGTGAGGTCATCGACGCAGAACTGGCTCAGGTCGGTGTGTCCGCATGCTCGGGCCAGAACGCCCATCAACTCGACGGTGGCAGCGAAGAATCGCTCTAGACGCTGAGCCGCCTCGTCGACGATCAACCGCGCTCGTAGATCTTCGCGTTGGGTGGCGATTCCCACCGGGCAGTTGTCGGTGTTGCAGGCCCGCATTCCAAGACAACCGATCGCCTGCAATGCAGAGTTTGAAACGGCGACCGCATCGGCCCCGAGGGCAAGGGCTTTGGCGAAGTCGGTGTGGGTGCGGAGCCCACCCGTGGCGACGAGCGTGACGTCGCCGCGCCCACGGGCGTCGAGATGGTGACGGGCCCGAGCCAGCGCCGGAATGGTCGGGACCGAAATGTGATCCCGGAACACGACGGGGGCTGCTCCGGTGCCTCCCCCTCGTCCGTCGAGAATGATGTAGTCGACGCCGATTCGCAATGCGGCGTCGATGTCGTCCTCGATGTGCTGGGCCGACAGTTTGGCTCCGATGGGGATGCCCCCAGAGACGTCGCGCACCTGCTCGGCCAGCTCCCGGAAGGCATCTTCGTTGCCGAGATCGGGAAAGGTCGATGGCGAGATGGCGTCCTGACCTTCGGGCAGGTCTCGTACTTCGGCGATCTTGCCGGTGACCTTGTGACCGGGGAGGTGGCCGCCGGTGCCGGTCTTGGCACCCTGCCCGAATTTGAAGTGGAACGCTTGCACGTCGCGTGTCTTTTCGATGTCCCATCCGAAACGACCCGATGCCAGCTCGTAGAAATACCGGGAGTTCTCCGCATGTTCTTCGGGCAACATCCCGCCCTCGCCGGAGCAAATCCCGGTGCCGGCCAGCTCGGCCCCGCGAGCGAGAGCCACTTTGGCCTCTTCCGAGATCGCTCCATAGCTCATGTCGGACACGAAGATCGGAATGTCGAGGTGCAGCGGAGCCGCCGCATTTGGCCCGATCACCACCTGGGAGTCGACGTCAACCTCGTCGAGAACGGGACGCCGGGCGAGCTGGGCGGTGACGAACTGGATGTCGTCCCACGTTGGCAGCTGATCCCGGGCGACACCCATCGCAGCCGTGGGACCGTGGTGGCCGAGATAGTCGAGCCCTTCTGTGCCAAGCCGGCGGATCAGCCCGACGTGCGGCTCGGCCGGGGTGCCGTGGGGATCCTGGTAAGCCCCCTGGTAGGCGGGTCGATCGTAGGGTTGGGGGTGTTCCTTCTCCCAGGCGAGTATCTCGTCGAGATCGACCATCAGCTCTCCGTCGTCGATCCACGACGAGAACTTCTCCAGCCGCTCGGCGTTGTTGTAGGCCGAGATCCCGGTGTGGAAACGGTAGTCCCAGCCGTGCAGGCCACAAATCAGGTTGTCGCCGTCGACGTGCCCGTCGGCGAGATGGGCCCCACGATGTAGGCATCGGCCGTACATCACCGAGTGGTTGTCGTCGAAGCGGATGATGACGAGGTCGACGTTGGACACCAACGCTCCCACCGGTTGACGGTCGGGGACCTCGTCCCATGTGGCGATCTTGTAAGGCTGCACAGCCAGGGCTTCTTTCGGTCTGGAGATGATCTCGGTGAGATCGTGTCGCGCTGGTGATGGAGTTTAGGCATCAGCAGTTGAGCGATGTCCTGTCGCGAGCGCTCAAGCCGCGGGTGTCGGCGTCGATCCCCGACCCAACTTGGCCCACGGGTCATAAACTCGCCGAGTGACTGACCTCGTGCTCAACAAACTCCGTTCGGTCGTTCTCTCTTTGCCGGGGGTTGAGGAGCGTGTGAGTCATCACGCGCCCAGCTTCTATGTTCGGTCAAAGTCGTTCTGCCGCTTTCACGACGTCGAGTTCGGTAGCGACGACCGGGTCGCCCTTTGGTGCCGGGCGCCGTCGGGGGCCGCAGCGGAGCTGTCAACCGCAGAGCCCGAGCGGTTCTTCCAGCCCACTCCATCAGCGAGCGGGGTCTTCGCCGACTGGCTCGGCGTCTACCTGGACACCGTCGGCAGTGACGCCCCGGACTGGAAGGAGCTCGGCGCCATGCTCGAGGAGGCCTACCGACTGGTGGCCCCGAAGCGGCTGGCGGCCGAGCTCGATCAGCGCTAGAACCCTCGTCGTCCGACGCCCGAATTGAAATGAGGTCGCGGGTGCAACGCGGATGCGTGGCGAAATCGCCGTAGAGTGATAGATGAGGAGATCACAAGGTCGCCTCGAACGAAAGCAAAGTACATGCAAGGAACCGTCAAGTTTTTCAATACCGAGAAGGGCTTCGGCTTCATCTCGCGAGAGGGTGGAGACGACGTCTTCATCCACTACTCAAACATCGCCGGCGAGGGATACAAGTCCCTCGACGAAGGCCAAACGGTCGAATTCGATGTTGCGCCTGGCCGAAAGGGCGATGAGGCCAAGAACGTCAGAGTCATCTGAATCTGAGTTCACCAAAAGACGCCGCCGGCCCTTGTTGGTCGGCGGCGTCTTCTGTTTTCTGGGCGCCTGTAGTTCACCGCGTCCGCAATATCATCGGCGAACGACCACGTTTCTGACGGGGAGGCCGGCCAATGACTCGATGGACCTCATGAACACTGACGAATTCGAGTTCGTTCGGTTCGAGCGGCTCGCCGGACATGTCCTCAAAGTCACGATCGACCGCCCAGGAAACGAACTCAACGCGGTGGATGACCGGCTCCATCATGAACTCACACTCCTCATGAGCGCGCTCAAAGAGGAGCGGGAGGCCCGATGCATCGTGTTGACCGGATCGGGCCCGGCCTTTTCAGCCGGTGGTGACTACGGCTGGATCCCCGCTCTGCAGGAACCGGGCCGGCTCGAAGCCCTTCGCCAAGAGGCCAAGAACCTCATATGGGACATGCTCGACATTCAGATCCCCATCGTCGCAGCCGTAAACGGTCACGCGATGGGGCTCGGTGCCTCGATCGCACTGCTGTGCGACATCATCTTCGTCGCCGAGTCGGCTCGCATCGGCGACCCTCATGTCAGCGTTGGGATCGTCGCCGGCGACGGCGGCACCGTCATCTGGCCCCTCGCCGTGGGACCGGCATTGGCCAAGCAGTACCTGCTCACCGGCGATCCAATCGATGCCGCCGAAGCCCACCGAATCGGGCTGGTCAACTTCGTCGCCCCCGACGATCAGTGCGTCGAGCAGGCGATTGAGTATGCAACCCGCATCGCAGCCAAGGCACCGATGGCTGTGCAGTACACGAAGGTAGCGGTGAACAAGCTGCTGAAGGATGCCGCCAACACCGCATTCGATGTCGCCACCGCGCTCGAGATCGTCACCTTCAACAGCGCCGACCACGCCGAAGCCCTCGCCGCCATCGCCGAAAAGCGAGCTCCGCTGTTCAAGAACAGCTAGATACCCTGGCATTGCGCCGAGATCGTGATCGCCGTCGCCGTCGACCCGGTAGTTGAACCGACAGGGTTGACCGATTTGAACCTCGTTGAGATGGTGCTTGTAGGGATTTAGACGGGAAGCTGTCTTACGATCCGACTTCCGGGAGCCTTTATAGGACAATGAGGCACGTACACCGGGCGGCGAGCACCAACGACCCAGCTGACGCATTCGAGTCGTTCGTTGCTAGGCACGAGCAGCATCTGAAGCGGGCGCTGGTGGCCGCCGTCGGGGTGCAAGCCGGTCTGGACGCAGCCGCAGAGGCCCTGG
>JABDJU010000314.1 GCA_013003325.1 Acidimicrobiales bacterium | reverse complement strand
ACCGGAACGACAACGCGCCGGCCGCTGACCGCGCAGAAGAACGGGTGGCGATGATCATCAGCTGGGGTCTGCTCGATCGGAGGGACCGGCCGGTCCTACCGGAGCTGACGTGTACCGAGACATACCTTGCGTTCGAGACGCTCACCGGTACCGAACCGCTGGGTCCAGTCGATCCTCTGTGCATCCCATAGAACGCCTCTGGGGTCTGACCCCCTTCGGCCCAGACCCCAGACGCTTGGCTCTCGTTGCGAGCCTAGGACTTGCGGCTCTCAGCCTCGGTCAGTGCTCGCTGCACCAGAACCTTGGCGAGGTGGGTTCGATATTCCGCATCACCATTGAGGTCTTCGGGTGGCGATCCGCCGTCGGCCGCCCGCTGCGCGGCGTCGGCGTGAGATGCCCCCGAAGCCAACGCCTCCTCGACCCCGGCGGCCCGTAGCGGCGTAGATGCCATGTTGACCAAGGACACGCCAGCCGAGCCGTTCAGCACCGCAGCAACACCGACGATCGCCCAGTCCTGAGCACGGCGGTTGAACTTCTGATAGCTCCAACCGGCCCCGGTCGCCTTTGGCACGCGTACCTCAGTGATCATCTCGTCATCGGCCAGCGAGTTCTCCAGAAAGCCGACAAAGAGGTCATCGGCCTTCACCTCGCGCTCGCCGTTGGGGCCCTTGACCATCACCGATCCACCCAACGCCAACAATGCAGCCGGCAGGTCAGACGCGGCATCGGCGTGGGCCAACGACCCACCGATCGTGCCACGATGGCGGACCGAGGGATCGCCGACCTGGGAGGCGCAGTGAGCGAGCAGCGGAACATCTGCCTTCAGGAGATCACTGGTCTCGACCGCCATGTGGCGAGTCAACGCACCGATGGCTACATGATCCCCGGCGTCGCGGATGTAGCTCAGGTCGTTCACCCTTCCGATGTCGATCACCACCGTGGGGTTGGCCAGGCGGAACTTCATCAAGGGAATCAGGCTGTGCCCGCCCGCCATGAGTTTGGCCTCGTCGCCGTGCTCGGTGAGCGCGCCGATCGCAGCGTCGGCGGAATCGACCGCCACGTAGTCAAAGCTCGAGGGAATCATTAGTTACCTGCCTTTGCGTCTTGAATGGCTTTCCAGACCCGCATCGGGCTGGCCGGCATTTCGATATCGCTGATGCCGTGATGACTGAGGGCATCACAGATGCCGTTGATGACCGCCGCAGCGGAACCGATCGTGCCTGCTTCACCGACGCCTTTGACCCCGAGCGGGTTCGAGGTCGATGGCGTGTAGGTGAATTCGGTTTGAATCGACGGCACCTCGGTGGGTGAAGGCACCAAGTAATCGAGGAACGACGGGTTCTTGCACTGTCCGTCTTCGTCGTACACGGCGCCTTCGTAGAGGGCCTGGGCGACACCTTGGACAATGCCGCCGTGAACCTGACCCTCGACGATGAGGGGGTTCACCTGGTTTCCACAATCGTCGACTGCGATGTAGTCGATCAGCGTGGTTTCACCGGTTGATTCGTCTACTTCGACCACTGCGATGTGAGTACCAAACGGGAACGCGAAGTTCGGGGGATCGAACACCATCTGCTCGTTGATGTTGGGCTCCATGCCATCGGGCAGATTGTGAGCGGTGAAGGCGCCGTAGGCCACCTCCTGGATGAGCAAACCCTTGTCGGGGGAGCCCTTGACGCCGAAGCGGCCAAACTCGAACTCGAGGTCGTCCGGGTTGGCCTCCAGCTGGTGGGCTGCGATGAGCCTGGCCTTGTCGATCACCTTGTCACAGGCCATCGAGATGGCCACACCGCCCACCGCCAGCGAACGCGAGCCGTACGTGTCGAGCCCGAGCGGGCTGATGGCGGTATCGGAATGCAAGACCTCCACATCGTCGGGGTCCACGCCCAATTTGTCGGCGACGATCATCGACCACGACGTCTCGTGGCCCTGGCCGTGTGGCGTGGAGCCGGTGACAACCTCGACCTTGCCGGTTGGGAGCATACGAACCGTGCCGGCCTCCCAGCCGCCGGCCCCGTAGGCCAGCCCGGCCAGCGCCCGGCTGGGAGCGAGGCCACAGATTTCGACGTAGGTGCACATCCCGATCCCCAGCTGCTTGCTCTCGCCGGCGTCACGACGGCGCTGCTGCTCGGCACGAAGGTCGCTCAGCTTGGCCATGTCCAACGCCATGTCGAGGTTGGGGCTGTAGTTGCCACTGTCGAAGACGAGCGTCGAGGCGACTTCGAGGTTCTCGAACGCCTCTCCCCCGGCCAAATAGTTGCGGCGGCGGATCTCTTCGGGCGTGACACCCACCTTGGCCGCCAGCATGTCCATGGCACGCTCGATCGCGTAGGACGCTTCGGGCCGACCGGCGCCCCGATACGCGTCGGTGGGCGTGAGGTTGGTGAACCAGCCATCGCAGGTGAACCCGAAGGCGGGAACCTCGTAGACGCCGGTGTAGAGGAAGCTCCCCAGCAGCGGGACGCCCGGCGTGATCAGCATCATGTAGGCACCCATGTCGGCGTCGAGGTGGACCCGCACACCGAGGATCTTGCCGTCGCCGTCGGCAGCAACCTCGATCTTCTGTTGCTGAGCCCGGCCCTGGTGGGTGGAGAACGCTGCCTCGGTGCGGGTCTCGGTCCAGCGCACCGGACGGCCGAGCTTGTTGGCCAGTGTGAGGGCCAGCGACTCGTCCGGGTTGATGTTGAGCTTCGCCCCGAATCCGCCGCCCACTGCAGGAGCGATCACCCGGATCTTGGCTTCGCTGATGCCGGTGGTTGCCGCCATCATGACCTTCAGGATGTGAGGCACCTGGGTGGCGCTGTAGAGGGTGACCTCTCCCCCTGCAGGTGAGGGCACCGCCAGGACACCGCGTGGCTCCATGGCCGACGGGATGAGGCGCTGCTGAACAAATTCGCCGGTGACCGTATGCGCAGCGTTAGCGAAGGCATCGTTGAGCGCATCGGGATTCGGCTCGAGCGCCCAGGTGAACGCCTTGTTGGTGTCGTGGTCGCTGTGGGCGGTCGCTGTGTCAGCCATGGCGGCCTGGATGCTCCCGACCGCCGGGAGCTCTTCGTAGTCGACCTCGACCTTCTCCACCGCGTCCGTTGCCTGATAGCGAGTGTCGGCGAGCACGACGGCCACGATCTCACCGACATGGTGAACCTCGCCGGTTCCCACCGGATAATGCTCGGGGTTGACCATGTCCGGGGTGACCGGCCACGCGCACGGAAGCGGCGCGACCCAAAGGCCCATGTCCATCAACTCGCCGCCGGTGTACACCGCATGTACGCCGGGCATGCTCTTTGCCTCGTCGGTCTCGATGCCATTCACCTTGGCGTGGGCGAAGGGAGAGCGAACCATGCCCATCCACAGCTGGCCAGCGACCTGAATGTCGTCGACGTACTTGCCCTCACCGGTGAGGAGTTTCGGATCTTCTTTGCGGATTCGGGGAGTCCCCATCACTGCTGTCATGACGTTTCTCCCTACTCCGCCGCAGCCAGGACGGCTTTGACGATGTTGTGGTATCCGGTACAGCGACAGAGGTTGCCTTCCAGCCCCTCGCGAACCTCGTGCTCGGTCGGGTTCGGATTCTCATTGAGGAGCGACACGCTGGCCATCACCATGCCGGGAGTGCAGTAGCCGCACTGGAGACCGTGGTTCTCCATGAAACTCGTCTGCATCGGGTGCATTTCGCCACCGGAGGCGAGACCCTCGATGGTGGTGACGGTTTGCCCGTCGGCCTGAACCGCCAGCATCGTGCACGACTTGACGGACTCACCGTTCACATGGATCGTGCACGCCCCGCACGACGACGTGTCGCAGCCAATGTTGGTGCCGGTCAGCCCGAGGTCCTCGCGTAGGAAATGGACGAGCAACGTTCGCGCTTCGATGTCGGCTGAACGGTCGGTGCCGTTCACATTCATCTGGATCTGCATGATCCCCCTTTTTGTTATCGGTGACATCTGTAACATCGCGAGTCTTCCACAGCGATCGCGCCGTGACCAATGGGACGGGCCAAAGCGACCCGCGTCGTCAGCCGTAGGCCGAAATCAGCCGTTCGCCGGCCTCGGCCAGGAAGGCGTCGGACTTGGCGAAGCAGAATCGAATGTGCCGTTCACCGAGTCGGTCGTCCTGGTAGAAGACCGAGCATGGCACGGCCACGACCCCCGCTTCTTCGGGCAGTGCCAAACAGAACTCGACCGACTTCTTGGCGGTAACCGGTGAGATATCGGCGGTGACGAAGTAGGTTCCCTCGGGTTCGAGGACCGTGAAGCCGGCTTGATCTAGCTTGTCGCACAGCAGGTCTTTCTTGTCCGCCATTTGCTGCCCGAGGGTGGCGAAGTAGTCGTCGCCGAGGCGGAGGCCCACTGCGACCGCAGGCTGGAACGGGGCTCCGTTGACGAACGTGAGAAACTGCTTGGCGGTGCGGATGGCCGAGACGATGGGAGCCGGTCCGGTGGCCCAACCCACCTTCCAGCCTGTGAAGCTGAACATCTTGCCTGCCGACCCGATGCTGATGGTTCGTTCGGCCATTCCCGGCAGGGTCGCCAACGGGACGTGGGTGCCGGAGAACACCATGTGCTCGTAGACCTCGTCGACCACTGCGATCACGTCGTGTTCTTGACAGAGCTCGGCGAGAAGCTGAAGTTCAGATCGGTTGAAGACCTTGCCGGTTGGGTTGTGGGGGGTGTTCAGCATCAACAGGCGCGTCTTGGGCGAGAACGCCCGGCGTAGTTCCTCGTCGTCGAAACCGAACGAGCCGTCATCCTGGGGGAGAAGCGGAACCGGCTTCAGCACCGCACCAGCCATCGAGATACCGGCCGCATAGGAGTCGTAGGTGGGGTCGAAGGCAACCACCTCGTCCCCTACCTCGCACAACCCCAGGTACGACGCTGCCAGGGCCTCAGTGGCACCGGCGGTCACCAGTACTTCGTCGGTAGGGTCGAGGTCGATCCCGTAGAAGCGTTTCTGATGCTCGCCGATGGCCCGCCTGAGGTCCATCGTCCCCGGTCCCGGCGGGTACTGGTTCACGCCGGCGAAGATCGAGTCGATCGCGACCTGCTTCACCTCGTCGGGCCCGTCGGAGTCAGGAAAGCCTTGCCCAAGATTCAGAGCCCCGGTCTGAGCCGCCAGGGCGGACATCTCGGCGAAGATCGTGGTGCCGAATCCCTGCAACCGGGAGGCAAGGAATGGGCGGCGGGTCATTTGATGAGCGTACGCGACACCGCCACCTCGATGTCACATCCAGGTGGCGGCGACGACGCTGCGTTTATTGATGTTTCAGTGGTCAGCCGATGCGATCGGCGTAGCCACCAGCCGTAGCCCCTTCGACCTCGCGGTTCTTCTGGGCGAGGAAGTCGGAGACGTCTTCTTCACCGCTGCTGTAGAACGCCATCGGCTCATGATCGGGAGCCTCGGTGCCTACGTTGCGGTGCCGCATCAGACCGGTTCCGGCCGGGATCAACTTCCCGATGATGATGTTCTCCTTGAGCCCGACCATGGAGTCGGAGCGACCTTCGATCGCCGCCTCGGTGAGAACACGGGTGGTCTCTTGGAACGAGGCTGCCGACAGCCAGCTGTCGGTGGCGAGCGACGCCTTGGTAATGCC
>JABDJU010000313.1 GCA_013003325.1 Acidimicrobiales bacterium | reverse complement strand
GTCATCAGGCGCCTCAGAGGTGTAGACCGACGGGGTCGCCTAATCATTAAAAAAAACTTCGAGCTCCTGGTAGTACTCGGCCCAGGCCGCCTCGGTGGCGGGGTCGACCTCGGTCGGGCCGATGTAGTTCCCCTCCGCGTCGAAGGCGTGCTCGCCGAAGTGCTCCTGATACTCCTGAGCTACGACGCCGCCCTCTGCGGCTTGCTTGATCGAGAGGCTGATCCGGCGGCGCTGCAGGTCGATGTCGATGATCTTCACCCACAGCTCCTCGCCGGGGGTGACGACCTGCTCGGGCAAGTCCACGTGATGGGCCGACATTTCAGAGATGTGGACAAGGCCTTCGATGCCATCACCGACTTGCACGAACGAGCCAAATGGGACGAGCTTGGTGACCCTGCCGTAGACGAGTTCGCCGACCCGGTGACCAGTGGCGAACTCTTGCCACGGATCCTGCTGCGTTGCCTTCAACGACAGGCTGATGCGCTCGCGGCTGAAGTCGACCTCGAGCACCTGAACGGTGACCTCGTCGCCGACCTGGACAACCGAGTTCGGGTGATCGACGTGCTTCCAGGAAAGCTCCGACACGTGGATGAGGCCATCCATTCCTCCGAGGTCGACGAAGGCACCAAAGTTGACCACCGACGAGATGACGCCGTTGCGGACCTCGCCGGGCTTGAGGTTCTCGAGGAAGTCTTCGCGCTGTTCTTTCTGTGTCTCTTCCAGATAGCCGCGGCGAGACAGCACCACGTTGTTGCGGTTCTTGTCGAGTTCGATGATCTTGGCGTGCACGGTCTGACCGACGTAGGGCTGGAGGTCGCGGACTCGGCGAAGTTCCACCAGAGAGGCGGGAAGGAAGCCGCGCAGACCGATGTCGACGATCAGGCCGCCCTTGACGACTTCGATGACCGGCCCCGAAACGATGCCGTCGGCCTCTTTCACGTCTTCGATCGTGCCCCAGGCCCGCTCGTATTGGGCCCGCTTCTTCGACAACAGCAGGCGGCCCTCTTTGTCTTCGCGCTGCAAAACCAGGGCTTCGATCTCGTCGCCGATGGACACGATCTCGCTCGGCTCCACATCGTTGCGAATGGAGAGCTCACGCGAAGGGATGATCCCCTCGCTCTTGAACCCGATGTCGAGCAGCACTTCGTCTTTGTCGACGCGCACGACGGTGCCTTTGACCATCTGGCCGTCGTCGATGGACACCATCGACGAGGTGTACGCCTCATCGAGGTTGTCGGCAAGGTCGTTGAAGACGATCTGACGCGGAACGTAGGCGCTTGCCTCTGCGTCGGTCATGGGCTCGGTTGGGGTTTCGGTGGTATCGGTCACGGAACTAGGCGGTACTTTCGTAGGATCTCGCCGCCGCGGCGGCGGACGAGACGCCGGGGCGCTCCCGGCAAGCCCACCACGATACCGGTTCACAGCGGGTGTCAGACCGCCGTCGGCGGGTGCGCCCGGAAGGAAATCCCGCAGCTCTGCGGGATTCTGCTCGGTCCCCTCGGTGTAGGTTGCAACCGATCTACGGAGGCATGCCATGAGCGAACTCGACAAAGTTGCCAAGAACGCACGCGGCGCATTCGATATCTCCTCCCACGACGACCAGCACCGCGTGCGGAGCCTGGCCGACGACCTCAACGCAGCAACGTCGGATGACCAGTCACTCACCGTGCTCAGCGCCGACGCATCGCGGCAACTCGATTTACGGCTGGCCGCCACCCTTGCCCGTCGTCAGTCGCTCTTCGCGTCAGCCCAGGTGGTGCCGAAGGCCAAGTTGACTTCCAGCGGCACCGACAGCTCGAACGCCGAAGCCAGCTCCGCTCGCACGATCTGTTCGACCGTGTCCCGCTCCTGATCGGGAACCTCGAGGATCACCTCGTCGTGCACCTGGAGTACCACTCGCGACTCCAGCCCCGATTGGGTGAGCGCTCGATCGAGGCCGACCAGCGCGACCTTGAAGATGTCGGCGGCGAGGCCCTGGATGCCGGCGTTCATCGCCTGTCGTTCCCCGGCCTGACGCACCCTTGGGTTGTCGCTGCGGAGCTCGGGCAACAGACGTTTCCGGCCGAAGAGGGTCTCGGTGTAGCCGCGGTTGCGAGCTTCGGTGACGGTTCGGTCCATGTAGTCACGTACGGCAGGGAAACCCTCGAAATAGGCATCGAGGATCTCGGCGGCCTCCGAGGTCTTGATGCCGAGCCGTTGGCCCAAGCCGTAGGCCTCCATACCGTAGGCCAGGCCGTAGCTCACCATCTTGGCCCGGCTGCGCTGCTCGAAGTCGACCTCTTCGGGTTCGACATCGAACACCCGGGCCGCCACCGAGCGGTGGACATCGGTGCCCGAGGTGAACGCCTCGACCAACCCTGGGTCGTGGGCCAGATGAGCGATGCAACGAAGCTCGATCTGGTTGTAATCGGCGACCAAAAGTTGATGACCCTCCGGGGCAGCGAACGCTTTGCGGAACGATCGGCCTCGCTCGGACCGCACCGGGATGTTGTGCAGGTTTGGGTGCTCGCTCGACAGCCGGCCGGTGCGGGCCACCATCTGGTTGAACGTGGCCCGGATCCGATCGTCGTCCTGAACCTCGGCCAGCAATGACGCCCCGTAGGTGCTGCGCAGCTTCTCGACCTCCCGATAGGCCAGCAGGTGCTCGATGATGGGGTGTTCTCCGACCAGCTTCTCGAGGGTGGCCTGATCGGTGGAGTAGCCGGTCTTGGTCTTCTTTCCGGGCGTCAGGCCGAGGTCTTCGAACAGGACCTCCCGAAGCGCCTTGGTGCTGTTCACGTTGAACTCGTAGCCGGCGTCATCGTGAATCGCCGCTCTAAGCGCATCGGCTTCGGCGGTCATGTCGTGGTTGAGCCGTTCCAGCTCAGCCCGATCCACGCCGACCCCGCGATGCTCCATTCGGGCCAGCACCGCCACGAGGGGAGCCTCCACCTCGGAGTTGAGCTTCGAGAGACCTTCCCGATCCAGCGCCTCGCGACAAGGTTCGATCAGCGCCGCTACCGCGGCCGCCCTTGCTGCGGCAACTTCGCCTGACGGAGGCCCCTCCCCGAAGTCGAGCTGGCCCTCGGGGACGGCATCGGCCTCGGGCAACACATACTCGGTCCGCTCGATGATGAGCTCCTCGAGCGGGTAGGCCGAACCGGCCGGATCCATCAAGTAGGCGGCCAGTGCGGTGTCGAGCTGCAGACCGTCACCGAAATCCTCACCTACCAAGTCTTGGCGAAGCAGGGACCGCAGCAGCGGCTTTGCGTCGTGGGCGGCAAAGCCGGACCGCTTGGTGCCTTCCAACATCGGGCGGACCAGGCCCGGATTCGCCCTTGAGTCGACCCAGACCACGTCGACGGAACCGGCAGCACTCACCGGTTCGGTGGCAAAGGCGATGCCGACGAGCGCGCCGCCCGAGACCCCGGCGGCGAGAGCAATTGGGTGGGGCGACGACGCAAACTTCTCCACCCACCGATCTACGTCGGTCTGATCGCCGATTCTGTGCACGGTCGGAGTGATGACCACCCGATCGGTGTCGGCTATCTTGCCGCCGACGTCATCAGAAAAGGCCTCGAGGAAACGGTCGAACATGGTGCGGAACTCGAGAAAATCGAAGACCTTCTTCACCTCGTCGAGATCGAAGGGCTTTCGTTCGAGCAGTTCCTCGACAGCCACGTCGAGTTCCACATCGGTCAGGAGCGTCATCAGTTCGGCGTTGAGCCGGACCTGGTCCTCATTCTCGGCCAGGTTCTGGCCGAGCTTGGGGCTGTGATCGTCGATGTGCTCATAGATCCCGTCGATCCCGCCATAGGTATTGATGAGCTTGGCCGCCGTCTTCTCCCCCACGCCGGCGACGCCAGGAAGATTGTCCGATTTGTCACCTCGCAGCGCGGCGTAGTGAACGTAGTCCTTCGGTGCGACCCCGGTGCGCTCCATGATTCCCGCCTCGTCGTAGAGCGCGTAGTCGCTGACTCCCCGGCGGTTGTAGATCACCTTGACGTGGGGGTCCTTCACGAGCTGATAGGCGTCGCGGTCACCGGTGACCACCTGTACGTCGTGACCGGAGTCGGCCGCCTGGAGCGCCAGCGTGGCGATGATGTCGTCGGCTTCGAACCCGGCCGCCTCGAGCGTGGGCAGATTAATGGCTTCCAACACTTGGCGAACCAGGCCCATCTGCTGCTTCAGCACGTCGGGAGCAGCCTTGCGTCCGGCCTTGTAGGTGTCGAGCCGCTCGTGACGGAAGGTCGGCTGGGGAAGATCGAACGCGACCGCGATCCCGTCAGGCTTGTGGTCCCGGACAAGGTTGATCAGCATGCTGGTGAACCCGAACACGGCGTTGGTCACCTGGCCCGACGCCGTCGCCAGATCGTCGGGAAGTGCGTAAAACGCACGATAGGTGAGCGAGTTCCCATCGATCAGCATCAACGTGGCCACCGAGTTATTCTGCCTGCGCTCGCCTCCGGTCATGCGTGGCAAACGCGTTCTTTCCCGGGACGATCAGTGCGCCCAGTCGCCACCACTCCGGTCGGGTCGCTCCGGCCACGTTGGCACGGAGCCGCCCACATCGCTGCGAGCTGCCTTGCTGGCGCGGCGGCAGCCTTTCCACCTGCGCTCGCCTCCGGTCATGCGTGGCGAACGCGTTCTTTCCCGGGACCGATCAGTGCGGTCGGGTCGCTCCGGGCTAGGGGCCGAGTTACGGCTTCAGCTCGCCGTCGAGGACCCGCTGGGCCACCTCGCCCATCGAGGAGCGGCCGTTCATCGCCGCCGAGCGCAGGAATCGGAACGCGTCGGCTTCGGCGAGGCCATGGGTGTCCATCAGTCTCCCCTTGGCCCGGTCGAGCAGTTTTCGTTCTTCGAGCTTGGCCTCGGCACTTGCAGCCCGTTCGGCGTGTTCACTCGCGGCAGCCTCAGCGAACGCGAAGTCGGCGAAGCGAGCGATGGCCATCTCAATCGCCGGCACGAGATCATTGCGTTCGAACGGCTTGACCACGTAGGCCATCGCACCGGCGTCTCGGGCCTGTTCGATCAGTTCGCGCTGTGAGAAGGCGGTGAGGATCACCACGGCTGACAACCGCTCACCGATGATCTGCCGAGCGGCCGTGAGCCCATCGGTGCCCGGCATCTTTATGTCGAGGATCGCGACGTCAGGAGACAGCGCGCGGACCAGCTCGAGCGCAGAGTCGCCGTCGGCTGCCTCCCCGACGACGTCGTAACCCTCCTCGGCCAGGGTCTCGACAAGATCGAGTCGAATCAGGGCCTCGTCTTCAGCTACAACGACAGTGGTCACGATGAACTCTTTCTGCTGTTGAGTTCGTCGAGGAGGCTGTCCTGTTTCAGTTCGAGCTTCGCCAGTCGATCGGCCTTCACCCTGCGGTCGCGCTGGAGAGCCTCGACGGTGCGCGAGGCGTCTCGGTGTTCGCGACCCGCCAGCGGCGTCTCGCTCACCAGGGCCCGCAGACGCGCATCGTCAGCCTCGTCGGCGAAATGCAGAAGTTGTTCGTCGATGACCCGCAACTCGTTGCGCAGGTCGACCAACTGGCTTGACACATTGCTGAGTCGTCGTTCGATGGAGGACTGAAACATCGTGAGTTGATTGCCTCCTTTGGTAACGACGCCCCGTTTCAGTTGGTGCCCGGGGTGGGATTCGAACCCACACGCCCTTTCGGACAGCGGATTTTGAATCCGCCGCGTCTGCCATTCCGCCACCCGGGCTGGAGTGGTTCGGGCCTGGGATCGTATCAAAACCCAGGGCAAAGACCGCCGAATACCGTTCGGCCGAACCCCTGACCCGTCGGGCTTGCTCGGGGTTGTAACCAGTGGGGACGGGGACTGGTCTATATGTTGATGCCAAGCACCCAAATTGCATTCACCTACCCTGGGCAGGGATCACAG
>JABDJU010000309.1 GCA_013003325.1 Acidimicrobiales bacterium | reverse complement strand
ATCGCGAGGTCGGCCATGAGACCGCCGCAGACAACCGTTCCGAGCATGCGGAGATAGGGCGACGATGCGGCGAGGGCGGCGTTGATGTTGGATGACCCGTTCTCCAGCAGCCAGCTGGTGGCCGTCCTGGCCGCCGACACCGAGGCGTCGAGGTTGTCGGCAAACGCCTGCATGTGGTCGACCTCAGCGAGTTCCTTGGCCTTCACCTCGAGCGAGGCGAGGTAATCGAGGACCACGCCCCCGCCCCTCATGGGCAGCTTGCGACCCACGAGATCGGCGGCCTGGATGCCGTTGGTGCCTTCGTAGATCGCGCCGATCCGGATGTCACGGTAGTGCTGAGCGGCCCCGGTCTCTTCCACGTAGCCCATTCCGCCGTAGATCTGCAGGGCAAGGCTCGTGAGTTCTGAGCCGAGGTCGGTGCACAGCGATTTCGAGAGCGGAATCAGCAGGTCGGCGACCTCACGAGCGTGCTCGGCGTCGTCGCCGTCGAGCGCCTTGGAGCGGTCCATCATGACGGCGTTGGTGTAGATGAGACAGCGCATAGCGTCGATCCAGGATCGCTGAGTCATCAGCATCCGGCGCACGTCGGGGTGGTCGATGATCGGGCTCTGGGTGCCGCGCTCGGCCCCGACGGCGGTGCCCTGTTTGCGCTCCTGGGCGTAGGCCAACGCCCCCTGATAGGCCCGCTCGGCCAGTGCTAGTCCCTGAAGGCCGACCGAGAGGCGGGCGTTGTTCATCATCGTGAACATGTTCCGCATGCCGGTGAGCTCTTCGCCGACCGGCCACCCGATGGCGCCGTCGTTGTCGCCGAAGCTGAGCACGCAGGTTGGGCTGCCGTGGATCCCCAGTTTGTGCTCGATCGACACGCACTGCACATCGTTCCTCTCCCCAGGGTTCCCCTGGGCGTCGAGCAAGAACTTGGGCACGAGGAACATGGTGATCCCCTTGGTTCCGGGAGGTGCACCGGGGGTCCGGGCCAGGACCAGATGCACGATGTTCTCGGCCATGTCGTGTTCGCCAAACGTGATCCAGATCTTCTGGCCCGAGATGCGGTAGGACCCGTCGCCGACCGGTTCGGCCTTGGTGGTGACAGCTCCCACGTCGCTACCGGCCTGAGGCTCCGACAAGTTCATGGTCCCGCTCCACTGCCCGGTGAGCATCTTGGGCAGGTAGGCCGCCTTCATGTCGTCGTCAGCATGATGCTCGATCGCGTCGATCGCCCCCTGGGTGAGCAGCGGGCACAGGCTGAACGCCATGTTCGAGCTCGTCAGCAGCTCCTGAATCGCCACGCCGATGGCCCACGGGAAGCCGCCGCCTCCATAGGTCGGGTCGAAGGGGATCGAACCGAATTCGGTAGCCACATACTGGGCGTAGGCCGCTTTGAAGCTGTCGGGAGTGACCACCTCACCGTCGACCCACTTGGACATGATCGTGTCGCCGTCGACGTTGGTGGGGGCCACGACGTCGGCCATGAAACGGGCAACCTCTTCGATCACCGGCTGGGTCATCTCCGCGTCGAATGACTGACCGAAGCGGTCGAGTTCGGCCAGGGACGAGACCTCGGCGATGTGTTCGAGAACAAAGTTGATATCGGTGAGAGGCGGGGTGTAGTCGGTCACGCTGCCGAGGATACCGATCGGTGGTCCAGAGGGTCTAGACGCGTACAGCCAACCTCGTCAGAGGCGCCGACGCCCGCTCAAAGACCGAGGAGATCCAGCATTGTCCGAGGAGTGCTGTCGTCGCCGTGGGCAAGGCGCCACGCTCGCTCCACGTTGACCGCGTCGAAGTGCCGGTCGGTCCAGCGGTCCCAGGGCCCGTCGGGTATGGCCGATGGGTCACCGGCCGCCGCCCCACAGGCCCTCAGGTACTCGGCCTGGTCTCGCACTGCGCCCGGTCCGGCCGGCAGACCGTGCCCTGGCACAAATGTGGTCGCGAGATCGGCGACGGCATCGAGCGACTGGGCCCAGGCGATCGGATCGCCGTCGAAGGCGAGCGGCGTGACACCGAAGCTGCCCAGCGCGCCGAGGAACACGACATCGGCCCCGGGCAGGTGTACGACGAGATTCAAGGCGCTCTCGCCGGCGAACAGGCGCAGGACGATGGCCGGGGTGAGCTGTGCATCTTCACTGACCGTGTGGGTGACTGGCCGGGTGAGAAACTCCGCGTGATACGACGCACCGTGTTGGGGAATAAGCCTCTTCAGCACCGTCGGATTGACCGGCTGATCCAGTTGCTCGCTCACCGGTTCGCTCGCAAAGAAGGCGGCCCGCCAAAAAACCGTGGATCCACCGGTGAACGGAATCCTCGAACTGGTGAACACGACCCGCTTCACGCGCAACCCGAGCTCGCCGACGAGGTCTTGAATCTCCGCGTCGGCATCCACCGCCATCGACGGGGACGCCATGGTGTCGATCAGCGACGCCCCATCGGCATCGATGACCAACCCGAGTGTGGAATTGCCGAAACGGGCGTCGTCGGCGCACAGCGCATACGCCCCCGGCGCAACCTCGATTGTCAGCATCGCCGGGCGATTCCCGAGGGGTCAGACCAGCTGCTCGTCGACCTTGTCCATCGCATCGTCTTCGCTGAGATCCATGGCGAATGAAAGCTCGCTGACCAAGACCTTGCGAGCTTTGGAGTACATGGTCTTCTCTCCGGCGGAGAGGCCCTTGCTCTTGTCTCTCAGCGCCAGGTTACGAACGACCTCGGCGACCTGATACACATCGCCCGACTTCAGCTTCTCCTGGTGATTCTTGAAGCGGCGGCTCCAGTTCGCCGGCTCACGCACGTCCTTCTTGGCCAGAAGTTCGAACAGGTCTTCCACATCGGACATGCTGATCGGCGGACGCATGCCGACCTCTTCGACCTTGTCGACCGGCACGCGGACGGTGAGATCGTCGTGGGCGGTGTGGAGCACAAAGTACTTCTTCTTTTCACCGTTGAATTCAACGACCTCGGTCTTCTGGATGATCGCCGCTCCGTGATGGGGATACACAACACGGTCACCGGTCTTGAAACTCATGTGTTCAGGATGGCACAGTCAGGCCCATTTCCCCACTTGGTCCTAGGGGTTTGGGCCCGGATTCCTGAGCTGTACGACCCAACCGTCCGCCATTTGACGCAGGTCGGAGTTCAGGTCCGTGCGTCGAGCTCTTCCCGGAGCAGCACCGGCCCGTCGTCGTCGGGATACTTGCCTTCTATTCCCTGATAGAACGCTCGGAACTTGTCCATGTCGGCCGAGATGTCGCCTGACAGTACGATCGGATCGCCAGCCCCGCAGGTGCGGGCCGTGTAGTCGACGAAAGCCGGCACGACGGGAACACCAGCGGCGAGAGCGATTCGATAGAAGCCCGACTTCCAGTGTGTGGTGTGACCCCGGGTTCCTGAGACAGGGACCACGATGGTCATGCGCTCTCCCGGTA
>JABDJU010000303.1 GCA_013003325.1 Acidimicrobiales bacterium | reverse complement strand
GGCGGCGGTGAGCGGAGCGTACTTGGGGTGGACGCCGGTGGGTATGCCCCGGCCGTCGTCGATCACTTCGACACCGCCCCCATCGAGGAGCCGAACCTCGATGACATCGCAGTGGCCCGCCATCGCCTCGTCGACGGCGTTGTCCACCACCTCCCACACGAGGTGGTGCAGGCCGAGCGGCCCGGTGGATCCGATGTACATTCCGGGTCGTTTCCGCACCGCCTCCAGCCCTTCGAGAACCTGGATGTTCTCGGCGCCGTAGTCGGCCGAGGCGGCCGCGATTCCGGGGCCTGATCCGTTGGTTGGAGGGGCTGTCGACTCGCCCGAGGGAGCGGTGGAATCGACCTCTGATTCAGGTGTTGTCAAGACCTGAATTCTAGCCGCTGAGCGGGGCCTACTGGTGGCGCTGGCGCACCCGAATCCCCTTTATCTGCACGCCTTTGAAGCGTGTTCGCACCGCTTCACAAATACTCTGTTCCATCCACCGAAGTTGGGCTGCCCAGGTGGAGTCATCACAGCTCACAAGCAGCACCTCGTCGGTGAGCGAAACCGGTCGGGAAACAGTGCTGAGTTGAGGGCCGACAATGTCGAGCCATGAGGTCCGCAGACCGGTCAAGGTGTCCGTCGGCGCAGACTTCATGTGGGCCAACAAGCGGTCCATCGCGTCGCCCAACGGGACACCCACGGGCTTGTCGAATGGGTCATAGGGGTCGGACTCGACGTCGAAGACCGCACTTATCTCGTTGGAATCTCCAGCGGCCATACAGACAATCCTAGTTTCACCCATCCCTAGTTTCACCCATCGATCGCAGGATCAGTGGTCAACATCGGACCCTCTGAACTGGGGTTTTCGGAGTTTCCAACATCATCTCTACCCTTTTCCACACCGTTTTCCACAACGGTGGATTGCGGCGCGAGATCCGTCACCGAGAGTGGGAATCGAAGAACAACATCCGGCCTGACCAGCTCGGGGAGATCGGTGGCACTGGTGATCACCGTTTGACCCTCCGGCAGGTTCGACAGCAACGCCGTCGCTCTGCCCGGGTCGAGTTCTGACAGCACATCATCGAGCAGCAGCAGAGGCGCCTCGCCCACATGCTCGGTGACCAGTTCGTGGCCGGCGAATCGCAGCGCCAGGGCCAACGTGCGTTGTTCGCCCTGGCTCGCCTCGCTCCTCGAATCGAAGCCGTCGATCCTGAGCGCAATCTCGTCGCGATGCGGACCGACCGATGTGGCGGCGCGGGCCAGGTCGGTAGTCCGGGCGTCCGCGATCGCATCGGCCAGGTCGTCGGGCTCCCAGGACCGTCGATAGGTTGCGACGACGGACACCTCGGTACCGGCGAGAAGCTCGTAGGCTCGCCCGACCCGCGGCATCAACGCTGCGAGCACGTGTTCGCGCAGATACGTGACCCGCATGCCCAGGGTTGCCAGCTGGCTGTCGTAGACCTCAAGGGTGAGATCGGCCGCCTCGTCGAGCCTTCCCTTGGCTTGCTTCAACAGCGTATTCCGCTGCTTCAACGTGCGGGACAGATCGGTGAGCAACAAGTCATTGCGGGGATCGAGAGCCACCATCAACTCATCCAGGAAATCCCTACGCACCGCCGGACCGTCCTTGATCAGCGCCAGATCATCCGGTGCGAAGACCGTGACCCGCAAAGCGCCGAGCAGATCTCGGTTCTTGTTGAGCCGTTGCTTGTTCACCAGCACCGTCGACCGACCGGGCGCCAGCTCGATCTCTATCAAGACCGGCCGGTCATCGCGCACCCCTTCGGCCCGAACAAAAGCGCGTTCAGCGCCGTGCCGAATCAGGCGTTCGGTGGACGCCCCCCGAAACGACTTCAACCGAGAGAGCACTCCAATCGCTTCGAGAAGGTTCGTCTTGCCGGATCCGTTCGGACCAATGATTGCGGTCAGCCCATCGGACAATTCGACCGATGCCGCCTCGTGCGATCGAAAATCGGTCAGCCAAACATGAGTGAGCCGCACCTCAAAAAGTCGACCGAGGCTACGACACCCGTACCGGCATCAACAGGTACAGGAAGTCCTCGGTGACCGGGGAACGGAGCAATGCTGGCTTGAGCTCATCGATCGTGTTGAGCGTGACCATGTCGCCGGGAGCAACTTCCAGACCCTCCCGCAAGAACTGAGGGTTGAACGCGATCGTGAGGTCCGATCCGTCGTAGCTGGCGTCCACATGTTCTTGCGCCGAGCCGACATCCTGGGCAATCGCTGCCAGTTGGAGTCCGTCGCCGCTCATCTGGAGCCGTACCGGAGTGTTGTCCCTGGCCAGAAGACTCACACGTTTCAGCGCGTCGAGCAGGGCGGCGCGGTCAACGGTGAGCACGTTCGGATGATGGTCCGGAATCAGACCCCGGTAGTTGGGGAACTGGCCCTCGAGAAGCCGGGTG
Organism: Acidimicrobiales bacterium; assembly: GCA_013003325.1. Taxonomy (GTDB): domain Bacteria; phylum Actinomycetota; class Acidimicrobiia; order Acidimicrobiales; family SZUA-35; genus JABDIY01. The sequence continues at coordinate 9,097 of JABDJU010000303.1, read as the reverse complement.
GACAGGCGAGCTCCGGGCACCTCGAAACGAGCGTCGCGCTCACCCAAATGGATGCGCACGCTGTCACCCCTGGAGAGGAGGCGGTTCAGCTCGCTCAACGCCCGACCCGGGATGAGCACCGAACTACCTTCGGAGAGCACCTGGGCAGCGCCGGCGATGTCGCGCATCGCCAACCGGTACGAATCGGTGGCAACAATCCGCAATCCGTCGTCCTCGGCTGATGCGTAGACACCAGTGAGCACCGGACGAGAATCATCGGTGCTGGCCGCCGTCACGACCTGCCGAAACGCGTCGACGAGTTCGCTGGCCGGCAGCTCGATGAACTGCTCGTCGGCCTCGGGCAGGGTGGGGAACTCGTTGGAGGAGATGAGACGAATGCTGAACTCGCTTCGCCCGGCCGAAATCACCATCTCGTCGTCTTCGGCCGAACAGCTGACCGCGCCGGCTGGAAGCGATTTCACAATGCTCTCTGCCAACTTGGCCGGGATCACCACACGGCCGTCGTTCTGACCGCTCACCACGAGCTGGGCCGAAATTGTGAGGTCGAGGTCTGAACCGGTCAGCTCGAGTCGATCTCCCTCCAACGTGACCTGGATTCCGCTCAGACCAACGCTGCCGCTCGAGGATCCGACCGCGCGGCCGGCAACCCCCAGGGCTTCGGTCAATGCATCTCGTTCACACCGAAACTTCATCGTCTCCCATTTCTTCTTTCGTGAGTTCTACTCGCCTTGGTTGGGTTGAGCAACACCGGCAACGGCTGGTCACTACTACCCCCATACTTCCCCTTAATAAGAGCAGTCGTAGTAGTAGGGGCTGGGGATTGTGGATAGATATCGTTTTCCCAGTACTGAGGGGTGTGGCTTTCCCCACCGTTGATGGGGTTTCCACGGGGCATCGCACCGGTACTCATATCCATCGTTAACAATCCCCACCCTTTCCACGCTCCCGCCGCGCCGTGATCTGTGGATTTCCACCGGTTTCCCCTGCCTATTCGGCCGACCGAAGACGATCTTGGATCGCTCGCTGCACCTTGATGTATCGGTCGTAGAAGTCGGCTCGCTCGGCCAGTCGCTCCTCCGAAGTCTTGATGGCGTGCAACACCGTGGTGTGGTCCCGGTCGAAGAACGAGCCGAGTTCGGCGAGGGAATGGTTGGTCATGTCGCGGGAGAGGTACATCGCGATCTTCCGGTACTCGACCAGGGCTCGCTTGCGGGATGCGCTCACCAGCTGATCGACGGTGTATCCCGATACCTGGGCGGTTTCTTGGAGAATCAGCTCGACGGTGATGTGGACTTCTGAGGCGGAGACGAGATCCCGCAGTACCGATTCGGCCAATTCGAGAGTGATCGCATCGTTGAAGAGATTGGAGCGGGCGTACACCTGACGAAGCGCACCCTCGAGTGAGCGCACGTTGTCCGACACACGGTTGGCGATCAATGCACAGACGTCGCTCGGCAGCCAGAAACCGATGCGTTCGGCGAGCGAGTTCAGGATCGCCATGCGGGTCTCGATGTCGGGCGGTTGCACATCGACGACCAAGCCCTGGCTGAATCGAGTACGAAGCCGCTCTTCGAGATCCTGAATCCCGTCGGGCTTGGAGTCGCAACTGATCACGACCTGAGATCCGAGGTCGTAGAGGGTGTTGAGCGTGTGAAACAGCTCCTCCTGGAGACCGCTCTTGCCGGCGATGAACTGGATGTCGTCGATCAGGAGCACATCGAGCTTTCGCATCCGAGTGGCGAAGGCCGGAACCGAGTTTGAGCTGATCGCGGCGACGAACTGGGTGAGGTACTCCTCAGTGGTGATGAAGAGACAGCTCTTGTCGGGGAACAACGTGTTGACGTTGTGCCCGAAGGCGCGGAGCAGATGCGTCTTGCCGAGGCCCGACTCGCCGTAGATGAACAACGGCGTGTACTTCATGCCCGGAGCTTCCGAGGCGGCCACCGCCGCGGCATGGGCAAAGCGGTTCGAATTGCCGATGACGAAGTTGTCGAATGTGTACTTGCCCACCTCGAGCCCGCCGCTGGTGGCCGCGGGAGGTACCTTCTGTGCGCGATCACGCAGATCGATGCTGCTGGAGAGGTCGGTGCTCGACGTCGAAGGGCGTTGGTCGTTGAGGGCACCGACGGTGCCGCCACCCGGTGCACTGTCGGTAGACAATCGCATCTGCGCCACAGAGACCCTTACCTGCACCGTGCGTTCGAGGTAGTCGCTGGCGATTGCTTCCATCCGTTCCAGCGTTTCGGAGCGCAGCCGGGTGCGGTGCAGCTCGCTCGGTACGGCGAGGTCGAGCACAAGTTCATCGAGCTGGAGCGGTTGCAGCGGTTGGATCGTTCCCCTGAACACCCCGGGCGGAACCTCGCTGCGGAGCTGATCTTTGAGGTGGGTGACGAGATCCGCCAGCGTGTCGCTGCCGTCGTTGAATGCGAGAGTCATGCGATCCTCGGGGTGTCAGAATAGAGTTGGACCACCACATGGGGCGGGCCGAATCGTGCGGCGTCAGGAATCACCGAACACGAATAAAACGCGCTCGATCCACACCACTGCCAGGTCACCCATGGCCGATGGCGGGGTCCGAGTACAGATGCTCCGCTCCGAGATCCCGTGGGCAGTTGAACCTACTCCGCCAAGTTATCCACCGCACCCGAAACACGAAAAAGAACGATGGCCAGCAGTTGCATGCCGCGGCGCTGTCGCCGGGGCTGTGGCCCCCTGCGCGCACAGCGTCAGCTTGTGTGAAACCAACATCGTCAGGCCTAGCCTTGTGATGTTGCGTCGCGCCTCGCGCGCCGACAACGAGAATTCCATTACAGCCGCGGCTGTACGGTGTCGGGCGAAGCCCCACCGATTCCTGCTAGTTCGACGAGGTGTCCTGTGTCTAAACGCACGTTCCAACCCAACACCCGCAAGCGAGCCAAGAAACACGGTTTCCGCCATCGCGCATCCACCCGTGCCGGTCGGGCAGTTCTGCGGGCCCGCCGACGCAAGGGCCGCCACCGCCTGAGCGCGTGATCACCGCGCTGAGCCGCCGAAACGACTTTGCCCTCCTCCAGAGGTCCGGGATCATCCGCCGATCCGGTCCCCTGCGGGCTCGCGTGATCGTGGTCGAGAACCCGCCACCTGAGTCGATCAAGCTGGGATTCACCATCGGTCGCAAGTTTGGCCCGGCTGTGAGGCGGAACCGGATGCGTCGTCGTCTACGGCACTGCGTAGCCGAAGCGGCGGCCGGCTCGGTTGAGGTTGACACTTCGCACCTATTGCTGACCGCATCGCCCGAAGCCCTGGTCACCAGCCACACCGAGCTCGTCGGGCACTGCCGCAACGTCATGGTGGAGGCAGCCTGATGCTGAAAGCCGGGTTGTTGAAGCTCATCAGCCTGTACCGGGCCACCGCATCGGTACGAACCCCACGATGTCGCTACATACCCACATGTTCGGCCTATGCCGCCGAGGCGATCGAAACCCACGGCGCGGCGCGGGGCTCGTGGCTGGGTATCAAGCGCATTTGTCGCTGCCACCCGCTGGGATCCCACGGTTTTGATCCCGTTCCTGAGGCGTCTTCGTCATGATCGACAATCTGATTCAGTTCATTGCCCGGTTGCTTGCGGGGATTTACGGTCTCCCCGTCGTCGGGGGCAGCTATGGCTTCAGCATCATGTTGCTGACGCTCGGCATCATGATCGTCGTCATGCCCCTCACGCTGAGGGCGACCAAGAGCACCATCAAGATGTCGATGGTCGCACCTGAACTGAAGCGGATCCAGAAGGAATTCAAGGACGACAAGGAGCGCCAGAACGAGGAAATGATGGCGCTCTACCGAGAGCACGGCATCAATCCGATCGGCGGCTGCCTTCCGGTGCTGGCTCAGGCTCCGATCTTTCTCGTGTTGTTCCAGGTGATTCGGGGTCTGACCCGGAGATTTGAAGACGCACCCTTTGCCGGTGTTGTCACCAAGGTGTACGAGGTGCAGAACCGGGCATCGGAGGCCCCAAAGCCCGAGGAGTTTTTTCCCCGCTACCTCGACCGCAGCTCCGAGATGTTCAACAGCCTCATCGGTCGAACCGAGATGACGTTCCTTCGGGGCTTCGATCTGGGAGCCCAGCCCAACGAAGTGCTCTCCAGCAGCCTGGTCGATGGAATCCCCTATTTGATTCTGATCGCCTTCTTGGTGGGAAGCTCGTTCTACCAGCAGAAACAGATCACGGCGCGGCGGTCGCCATCGGCCGACGGTGAGGAGAATCCTGTCCTGCAACAACAGCAGGCGATCCTGAAGTTCCTCCCGTTCCTCACCGGCATCTGGTCGTTCTTCTTCCCGACCGGCCTCAGTGTCTATTGGGCCACGTCGAATGCATTCCGGATCGGCCAGCAGGCCTATATCACCCGCACGATCTACGCGCAGAAAGAGGACCTGGAGGCGTCGTTCCAGGCCCGACTCGAAGCGCGGAAGAAAGAGCGCGACTCCGAACCGAAGAAACCGGAATCCGAGAAGGCCGAATCGAAGAATCCCGAGACCAAGAAGACCGGGGCCGAGAGGACCCGATCGAAAGACAAGTCCACGTCGGATGCCGCGTCGAACGGATCGTCAAAGGTCGAGCAGCGGCGCCAACGCGAGCTGGAACGCAAAAAGGCGATCAAGGCCAAGGCGCGCCGCAATACCAGTTCTACTGCCAACACCGACCAGGCAGGTGGGGGCTCCCCCCGCACCACTCCGAAGGGGACCAAACCCCAGCAGCGAAAGAAGAAGAGATAACAGATGGAATGGATCACGGTCACCGCAGAATCGGTTTCCGAAGCCAAGGACAAGCTCCTCGATAAGCTCGGAGTACCCGATGGCGAGGCTGAATTTGTTGTTGAAGACGAGGGCGAGTCGAAGTTTTTTGGTCTGAGGAAGACCGAAGCTCGGGTGAAGGCCCGGGTGGTACCGCGGCGCACCGAAGACCGCCGGGATCGAAAGAAGGTACGCAACGACCGCAGCTCCAAGCGGCGCGGCCGGGGTAGCGACGGTAAACGTTCTGGGGCCAAGCCGGCGGCCGATGGATCACACGCGGGACCGCCCAACGCGTCCAAGAAGAAGGACAAGACGCCTTTGGCCGACAAGGGCCAAGGCCGCACCCCAGAGACCAGAGCGGACAAGCCGAGCAAGAAACAAAGGGGCCGACCCAAGGTCCAGAAAGAAGAGATCCCGATGGACCAAGTTGTGGAGAATATGCAGGGCTTCCTCGACGGATTGGCCTCGGCCTTCGGAATCGATGAGAAGGCTGACATCGTGCAGGATGAGGAGAACATCATCGGGCACATCAGAGGGCAGCACGGCGTCCTGGTCGGACCTCGCGGCCGGACGCTCGACGCCATTCAGGAGCTGACCAAGATCGCGTCGTTCAAGGGTGGTAGCTCGCCGGCCCGTCTCAAGGTCGATGTCGGCGGGTATCGGGAGAAGCGCGCCGAAGCACTCGCCACGTTTGCCAATAAGGCTGCCAGCACCGCAATCGAGGACCGAACCGAGGTCGTGCTCGACCCCATGACCTCTGCTGATCGCAAGGTGGTCCACGATGCGCTGGCCGACATCGAGGGGATCGAAACTCGCTCGGTCGGAACCGATCCGCGCCGCCGGGTGGTCATCGCCCCCCTGATCGAGGATTAGCCAGCGACCGTGTTCGACCCGGCTCATCGCCATGATGAGCTAGAAGAGGTTCTTCATCGCGCTCACCGCATGGGCTTCCTCGGTCCAGGCCCGATTGAACCCCACCTACGTTCTGCACAAGGGTTTGCACAGGCCTTGCCCACGGCCTGCACAAAGCGAGGGTGTTCTCTACTTGATCTTGGTAGCGGGGGTGGAGTGCCAGCTTTGCCGCTCGTGCTGTGGCTTCCCCAGGTTCGCGCCACGCTCGTCGACGCCCGTTCGAAACGTGCTCGCTTCTTGACCGCAGTAGTGCATCAGCTCGATCTCAGCGAGAGAGTGCAGGTGGTGGAGGCGCGGATCGAAGAAGTCATCGATGAGTATCGAAATCAAGACGTCGTGACGGCACGCAGTTTCGGTCCCCCGTCGGCAACGTTGGAAATAGCGAGCGGTCTCTTAATGGTCGGTGGGTCAGCTCTCATCGCCGAACCGCCGGGAGGACGCCTATGGGCAGCCCATGGGCTTGAGCGGCTTGGGGTTGTGCAGCGTTCGGCACCTGGTGCGTCGGTCGCCGTCTTCGAACGGGTGGGCTCCACTCCCCCGCCGCGACGGTGGAAGCACATGATTGAGAGCCCCGTGGTCGAGGTGAGGGTCCGTAACTGAACATCGTGCGGTGGGGGCTCCCCCACCTGCCCATGGGTAGAACCTAGAGTCGGTGCCCATGGCAAGGATTTCGAACGACCAGATCGGACTCCGGGATGCAGCTGAGCTCTTCGGGGTCTCCATCGACACCCTTCGCCGTCGGATTCGGGACAACCAGCTCGAAGAAGCCCTGCTCGTGCAGGGGCCTTTCGGCGCTACCTGGGTGCTTCCTAGGTCGGCGCTGTCGACGATCGCCGAACGCGAACACTGGGATCTTGACGATGTTTCACGTGGAGCGCCCCCTGGGCAGGTCGCTGTGAACCCCCTTGCACCGGTGTCACAGGCCCCGGTGATCGACCTGACCGAGTTGGTCGAGGAGCCCGATAGGGCCCTTGTCGAGGTTGCGGCAGTTCCGAGCCAACCGAAAGCGGCACCGGTGCCGGCAGCCCCGGTCGGACCCGACGGGCTTGGATCCGGTGTGGTGGAGGAGCTTGCCAAGGGCCTGGCCGACAACGTGCACATGGAGCTGACCGCAGTACGCGAGGCGATCACCGCCGCCGAGGTGAAGGCGGTGGCAGCTGAGGCCCGTACCGACTCACTGATGGCTGAGAAGAGCCGGCTGGAGGCGCAATTGAAAAGGGCCGAGGCCGACATCGAATACTGGCGCTCACAACACGATCGGCTCGACCGCGATCTCGATCGTGAACGTGGCCTGCGGACCTCGGCGGAGAAGGCGAAGGCCATTGCCGATACCGAGGCCGGCGAGGCTCGGCAGCGCATCGCCGAGTTGTCCGTCGACCTTCACGACACCCAAGCGAGGGAGCGCACTCTGATCGGCGCCGAAGCGGCCCTGGCCGCTGAACTCGACCACGCGACGATGGCCATGGGATGGTGGTCTCGACGGAGGCTGGAACGACTTCGATCAAGATCGTCCAACAGAACGCAAGCCGGTGACCCGGGGGACTAGGATCGGGGCTGGTCGGGGAACTCCCCAGGGAACGCGGTGGCTGATGTCCACCCTCTTGCGAAACGTGAAACACTAAATGGAGAACAGTCTCTATATGCATACGGATCCACCATCTGCTGCCACGCCCCGCCGTGAGCCGCGGGTGATCGCTGTCGCCAACCAGAAGGGCGGCGTCGGCAAGACCACGACGACGGTGAGCCTGGGAGCCGCTGCGGCTGAGCTTGGTCATCGTGTGCTGATCGTCGACCTCGATCCCCAGGGCAATGCATCGACCGGTCTCGGGATCAACCCGAGGAACCTGCAGGCCACGATGTACGACGTGATCATCAGCCAGATCCCTCTCGACGAGGCGATCGAGGCGACCATCGTGAAGAATCTGTTCATCGCACCGTCGAACCTCGATCTCGCCGGTGCCGAGATCGAGCTCGTGCCGGCCATGTCACGGGAGACCCGCCTGAAGGGAGCAATCGCAACCGTCGCCGACGATTTCGACATCGTGCTGATCGATTGCCCGCCGTCGCTCGGCCTGCTCACGATCAATGCCTTCGCCGCCGCATCGGAGGTGCTGGTGCCGATCCAATGCGAGTACTACGCACTCGAGGGTCTCGGCCAATTGCTCCGCAATGTCACCCTGGTCCAACGAAATCTCAACCCATCGCTGGAGGTGTCCACCATCGTGCTGGTGATGTTCGACGCTCGAACCAAACTTGCTGCTCAGGTGGCTCGGGAGGTGCGAGCCCATTTCGAGGACAAGGTGTGCAAGACCGTCATCCCGCGCACGGTGCGGTTGTCAGAGGCGCCGAGCTTCGGACAGCCGATCACGGTGTATGCGCCGAGCTCGCGGGGCGCTCTCGCCTATCGAGATTTGGCGGCTGAGGTGGCCGGCGTACGCGCTCCGGTTTAGGCAATGGCTCACGGAATCCACTCGCTGATCCCGCCACCGCCAGAGAACCCACCCGCAGCCGCTGTGCCGGTCGACGAGGCGGTCGAGACCAGGTCGAATGCCGAGCAGGTGGTCGGCGATCACCAGATGGTTCCATTGGCGGCGATCCGGGCCAGCGCCTTCCAACCCCGAACCGATTTCGACGATGAGTCGTTGCAGAGTCTGGCCCGCTCGATCGAAGCGCTCGGAGTATTGCAACCGATACTGGTGCGTCGAGACGGCGACAGCTATGAGCTCATAGCCGGCGAGCGACGGTGGCGAGCTTCACAGCTTGCCGGGTTGGCCTCGATCCCCGCGATCGTGCGCGAGATCGACGACGAGCGGTCACTGGGTGAGGCACTGGTCGAGAACGTTCAGCGCCAGGATCTCAATCCGATCGATGAAGCGTTCGCGTTCCAACAGCTGATGGAGGACTTCCAGCTTTCGCAGAATGAGATCGCGAGCCGGGTCGGCAAGAGTCGTGCATCGATCGCCAACACGATTCGTCTGCTTCAACTTCCCGGGTCGATTCGCAAGCTGATCTCATCGAGCGAAATCACAGCAGGACACGGTCGTGCGCTGTTGATGGTCGACGACCCCGAAGAGCAGCTACGACTGGCGGGGGAGTGCATCAAGGGATCGTGGTCGGTGCGGCATCTCGAATCGGTGGTGAGAGGGGACCGCCCGCCCGCATCTCAGAAGCCGAGGAGCCGCGGGGGTGCTGCCGGGCGCAGCCGGGCCAAGGGCTCCGCGGTGAGTTCGGCCGCCGCGCTGGAAGTAGAGGATCAGTTGAGCGAGCTCTTCAGCACGACGGTGGAGATTGTGGATAAAGGTGGCCGTAGCCAGCTCGTTATCGACTTCGCCGACGAAGGAGATCTCGCCCGTATCGTGGCGATCGTTATGGGCGGGTCGGAATAGATCGAATCGCCAACGGGTTCACGACCGTGACC
>JABDJU010000298.1 GCA_013003325.1 Acidimicrobiales bacterium | reverse complement strand
TGCAGGCGACTACAAGTATTGCCCGGTGGCGACCTGTTCTATCGACTTGCCGCCGGTGTTGTCCGAGCCGGCCGGCCCGATGAGGGTGCGCACGTACACGATGCGTTCCCCCTTCTTGCCCGAGATCTTGGCCCAGTCGTCGGGGTTGGTGGTATTGGGCAGGTCTTCCTGTTCTTTGAATTCCTGGGTGACCGAGGCCAGCAGATCTTCGGTCTTGATGCCCTTCTCCCCTTCGGCCAGGAACCGCTTGATGGCCAGCTTCTTCGAGCGGCGCACGATGTTCTCGATCATGGCGCCGCTGCTGAAGTCTCGGAAGTAGAGGATCTCCTTGTCACCGTTCTGATAGGTGACCTCGAGGAATCGGGTGCCGTCGTCGGTCCGGTACATGAACTCGACCGCCTTGTCGACCATCTTTGCGATGGCATCGTCGCGGTGGGGAGCACCATCGGTCTCCGAGGCGTGGATGGGAAGGTCGGGAGTGAGGTAGCGGCTGAAGATGGCCCGCGCCGCTTCCGGTCCAGGCCGTTCGATCTTGATCTTCACGTCGAGACGACCGGGACGCAGGATCGCCGGATCGATTAGGTCTTCACGGTTCGAGGCGCCGATCACGATGGTGTTCTTCAGTGTTTCGACACCGTCGATTTCTGCGAGCAGCTGGGGCACGATCGTGCTCTCGATGTCGGAGCTGATACCGCTGCCCCGGGTGCGGAACAATGATTCCATCTCGTCGAAGAAGATGATGACCGGGATCCCCTCTTCACTCTTCTCGCGGGCTCGCTGGAAGATCAGGCGGATCTGCCGCTCTGTTTCGCCGACATATTTGTTGAGCAGCTCCGGGCCCTTGATATTGAGGAAGAAGCTTCGGGTCTGGGTGTCGCCGCTCTTCTCGGCCACCTTGCGGGCCAGCGATGCCGCAACCGCCTTGGCGATCAGCGTCTTGCCGCAGCCGGGAGGGCCGTACAGCAGAATCCCCTTGGGGGCTGGTAGCTCGTGCTCGGTGAACAGATCGTTGTGCAGGAACGGCAGCTCCACGGCGTCGGTGATCTCCTCGATTTGAGCGTCGAGCCCACCGATGTCGCTGTAGGCCACGTCGGGTACCTCTTCGAGCACGAGGTCTTCGACTTCGGACTTGGGAAGCTTCTCGATCAGGAGCGACGAACGACCGTCGAGAAGGAGCGAGTCTCCGGCCCGGATCGCTTCGTCGTAGAGGTGTTCGGCCAGTTCGGCCACCCGTTCCTCATCGGCCCGACCCACAATGATCGCCCGCGTCTTGTCGGCGAGCAGCTCCTTGACCGTGACGACCTCACCGGCGGTATCGGGCTCGCGCACCTTCACCACATTGAGGCTCTCGTTGAGGACCACCTCGGCGCCCCGTTTGAGTTCTTCGCCGTCGATGGCCGGGTGCACTTCGACCTTCATCTTCCGACCGCTTGTGAAGATGTCGACGGTCTCGTCGTCGTTGACGCCGATCAGCGTGCCGTAGGCGGACGGCGGCTGAGTGAGCTTGTCGACTTCGTCGCGCAGTGCACTGATCTGTTCCCGAGACTCGCGCAAGGTGTAGGTGAGCTTCTCGTTCTGATTGACCGCCTGGGAGAGCTGGCCCTTGGTGTCCAGCAGACGTTCCTCCAGGGTGCGGACCCGTTTGGGTGCATCCTGAAGCCGTCGACGGAGGGCGACGTTCTCCTCCTCCATCGCTTTGACCTGCTCCTGCAGTTCGGACAGGCTCGCCTCGTAGCTGGCCAATCGCTTCTCATATTCTGAAGTAGTGATGGCCCAACCTCCTTGAAACCAGCGCCCGGAAACCAGCGCCCGGATCGAGCAGGGCGCCTACCCCCACGACACTACTCCTTCTGAGGTTGGGGGGAGAACCGCGGCTGCTCTGCAAGGACAATCGGCACATCGCCCCCAAACATGACCGGTTGGCCGATGATCAATCGACAGCCGCCGGCGCGTCGAGCGAATCCACCAGGAAAGCTAGGATCTCGGCCTCATCCCGCCAGGCGTCATACCGGCCGGTCGCACCGAAGTGTCCGGCTCCCATTTCGGTCTTGAGCAGTATCGGATTGGTTCCGGTGTTGTTGTCGCGCAGCTTCATCACCCACTTGGCCGGTTCCCAGAACCGAACCCGAGGGTCGTTCAGGCCGGCGGTCACCAGCATGGGTGGGTAGGCGGCCGGATGCACGTTCTCATACGGGCTGTAACTCTCCATCGCTCGATAGACCGATTCAGACTCGAGCGGGTTTCCCCACTCGTCCCACTCGATCTGGGTGAGCTGCTGGCTGGTGTCGATCATTGTGTTGATCACGTCGACGAAAGGAACCTCGGCGACAACCGCCCCGAACAGCTCGGGGTCGAGGTTGAGGGCTGCCCCTACCAGAAGCCCGCCCGCTGAGCCACCCCGGATCGCGAGCTGAGCGGCGCTGGTGGTGCCCCTGGCGATCAGTTCCCGAGCGCACGCCTCGAAATCGGTGAAGCTTCGGGTCTTGTTCTCGAACTTGCCCGCTTCATACCAGCCGCGCCCGAGTTCGCCTCCGCCCCGCACATGGGCGACCGCGAACGTGAAGCCGCGGTCGAGCAGCGAGAGTCGAGCGATGGAGAAGCTCGGATCCATGGCGGCCTCGTAGGCTCCATAGCCGTAGAGCACGGCAGGATGAGGACCCTCACCCCTATCACGGCGCCATACCGTCAGAATCGGAACCTCGGTTCCGTCCGATGCGCTGGCCCAGATGCGATCGGTCTCGTAGACGGCGGAATCGAAGTCGCCGAGGACCGGGGTTTGCTTGAGCACGGTCCTCTCGCCCCTGATCAGGTCGTAGGAGCACACCATCGGCGGGGTCACCATGCTGGCGTACACGTATCGGAACGTCGTCACATCCGACTCGGGGTTGGCCCCGGGGTAGACGCTGCTGACCGACTCGGGCTGGTCCATCACGTAGTCGTCACCGGTTTCAAGGTCTCGGATGCGTAGCTGTAGCAGGCCGTTGCTGCGCTCGACCAGCACCATGTGCTGTCTGAACACGTCGAAGCCGGCGAGGGTGACCTCGCTGCGCTCAGGCACTTCTTCGACCCAGGTGGGCTCCGGCGCGTCGCCGGCCAGGATCAGCTCGGCCGGAGCCGACAGCAACCGGAAGTTCTTGGCGTCCCGGTTGGTGTGCATGAAGAGCCGCTTCTCGCCGTCGGGTGCGGTCCGATGGCCGACGCTGTATTCGACCCCGAAGAACCTCGGCGCGACCACCACCGGCTCGGCGGTGAGGTCGTCAGCGGGGATGAGCAGTGTCTCGTCGGTGATCGCGCTCCCGAGCCCGATATGGACATAGCTGCTGTCGCGCTCCTTGCTGAGACCGACAAAGAACCGGGGATCGTCCTCCTGGTAGATGAGAGCATCACGTGCTGGGTCGCTGCCGAGAACATGGCGCCACACCTGAAACGGCCGATGGGTCTCGTCCGGTCGGATATACAGGAACGAGGTGCCGTGATTGTCCCACGCCGATCCAGACATGACGCCCTCGATCCCCAGCGGTGAGGACTCGTTTTGGTCGATGTCCAGCAGATACAGGCGGTAGGTCTCGTCGCCGTCGGTATCGACGCCGTACAAACACATGCTGTGGTCGTCGGAAATGTCGAACACGCCCATGTCGAAGTAGACGTGGCCCTCAGCCAAGACGTTTTCGTCGATGACAATGATCTCGCTGCCGGGCGGGCCACCGTTGACCGGGGCGAGCCGTCGACAATGGAGGCCATATTGACGCCCCTCCTCCGTTCGGCCGTAGTACTCCCATTGGTCCTTCTTGATCGGGACGCTCAAGTCGGTCTCCTGCACCCGTCCCTTGATCTCGTTGAAGATCGACGTCTTCAGAGGACCGAGCCGACTCATCTCGTTTTCGAACCTTGCGTTCTCCTCGGCCAGGAACCTCAGAACGTCCTCCGAATCCGGGTTCTCGAGCCACGAGTAGGGGTCCTCGACCCTATGGTTCCAAAGCTCTCTCGTACGTGGTTCCGATGGCGCGCTCACTGACGACCAGTGTGCCGCCGGAGGTTCCGATCCCGTCGCCGGGCGAGCTTGCGTCATGGCACGCACCACGCATCGGTGTCGGCCCGTCGACCGCCGATCGTGGGGCCGTTTGATCCTCGCCGTCGATCACTACGGTGGAAACCGATGGCAGTGTTGTACCCGCAATCCGAATTTCGTCCCCCTCCAGGCTCTACCCGATTGGTGCTGATACGCCACGGTCAATCGATTCCCGCGTTGGCCGACCAGCCATTCGACCTCCACGAGGGACACGGCAATCCGCCGCTGTCCGATCGCGGGCTGATGCAGGCCGAGCGGGTTGCCGCCAGGCTGGCGTCGGAGAGTCTGGGCGCGATCTATGCCTCCAGCTTGGTCCGGACTCAACAGACAGCCCAGCCCCTGGCCCGTCAACTCGAGCTCGAGGTCGTAATCGAACCTGAGCTGCGGGAGGTCTTCCTCGGGATCGGCGAGGGGGGCCGTTTTCGCATCATGGCCGAAGAGAACCATCCGGCGGTCGACGCGGTCCGGGCCTCCCGCGAATGGGGTGATCTGCCCGGCGCTGAAACAAACCTCGAACTAACCGAGCGGGTCGTGGGGGCACTCGAGATCATCCACGACAACCATCCGGACGAGGCGGTTGCGGTGTTCTGCCATGGCGGGGTCATCGGGGCGGCGGTCGGTCACGTGATGAGCGTGAACCCCTTCCGGCTGTCCGGCGCCCGTAACGGGTCGATCACCGAGGTCGTGCGCACCCCGAACGACTGGATCCTGCGCAGTTTCAACGATGCCGGCCACATCGGATCGCTCTTCACCGATCACGACCCGTCGGTAGTGGGGTAGTCGGTGCAGACCTTTGCCCATTCAGTCACTCTGGGTGGGCACGGCACCCTAAAGAGTCAGACCCTCCCGTCTAGGCGTGGGCGAATGTCGTAGTTTTGGGGTCGAGACACGGAGAGAACGTGGCGGAGAGATTCTGGACGAGGCGAGTTGAAGCGGCGGCCGCAGCACTATTCGGCGCGTCCGCCATCCTCGCCCTTCTGAATCTGATCTTCGGTGAACGAACCGCATCCGAACGCCAAGCGCTCGCCGTAATCGGCATTTCGCTCGTGCTCGCCGGTGCTGCGACGCTCATGAGTCACGTCGTCAGTACCCGACGGGTCTTTCGTCTGTTACCGCCGGTCGTGGTTGCGGGCGCCACGCTGGCCGCTGTGTTGTTCGGAGGTGTCGTCGACACCGCGGCCGGTGTTGTCGGCCTGACCCTCATCGCCAGTTTCTTGCTCGTGTACGTCGGGTTTGTGTCACCCCCCGGTGTTGCGCTCGCTGCCGCACCCCTGGTGTTGTTGCTGTTGCTCATCGCCCGGCAATCCGATCCCGATCGAATCACGCTGGCCTTGCCGATCGTGGCGGTGCCAGCTCTGGCTTTGGTGGCGGAGCTGGTGTCGTACCTCAGTACCCGATCGACGGTGGTCGGGGCCCGAAATGATCGCCGGTTGTCCGAACTCGACCGCCTGAGCGGTGTGCTCAAACAGTTCCGCAGACCATCGACCCTCGAAGAGGCAGCCACCCAAATCGTCGACGCCGCCCTCGAATCATTCGGCGCCCAGCGTGCCACCGTCGTTTTGAGGGACGCGACCGGCGATCTTCTAACCGTTACCCAGGGGGCACCGGTGCATGCGGTTCCCCAGTCCACAACGGCCAAGCTCATCGCCGACGCCGTCAACGGATCCGATCCCCTGCTGGTTACCACCGACCGGCACGGTCAGATCCTGCTGATCCCGCTACCTACCGACGACGGCACGCCAGCGGGGGCGGTGTTGATGCATCCGGTCAGTTCTACCGACCATGAGTTCGTGGTCGACATGGCCTACATCTTTCAGAACAGCGTGTCGATCGCGATAGGCCATCTGTATGTGATCGATCAGTTAAACCGGCGTGCGCTCATCGACCCCCTGACGGACCTGGGAAATCGACGCCATGCCGATCGACTGCTGCGATCACTGGCGCCGGGTGACGCTGTGGTCCTGCTCGACCTCGACGGGTTCAAAACCGTCAACGACACATTGGGCCACGCCGCCGGCGACGAGGTTCTGCGGATGCTCAGCAAGCACCTGAAGACCACACTTCGTGACAGCGACACCAGCGCTCGGCTCGGCGGCGACGAGTTCCTGATCGTGGCCCGCCAAGCGTTCGCCGACCCGCTAACGGTGGCCGAACGTATCGTGGTCGGATGGGCCGATCTTGCCGATCAGACCACGCTGAGCGCCGGCGTGGCGCTTCACACCGACGGTGCGACAAGCTCTGAAACCCTCGACCTGGCCGATCGAGCGCTGATCGAGGCGAAAGGGATGGGGAAGAACCGAGCGCTGCTGGCAAATCCCCTGGTCGAGGTGGAGGCCGGAGAGGAGCTCTGATGAGCCGTCACAGGTGGTCATCGAGCGCAATTGCGATCCTGTTGATGCTCACCTCCACCAGCCGTTGGAGCCGACCCTGTGCCCGTCTTTGGGCCAAGAGGAGCACCGCGAGCCCAGGAACGACCATCGCCAGGCGATAGCGATGCCAGGCTTCGTCGAAGCTTCGCTCCATGCGCACCGCATACCGTTCGACAAGGTCGATCTCACAGGACCGCCGGACCCTCGGTTCTGTACTCGTTGCGGCAAGCCAGGCGACATCGGCCTCGCCGGCCTGCACTGCGATCTGTTGCCAGTCGAACAGTCGCACCCCCGGGCCGAGCACGAGATTGTCGGCCCTCGGATCACCGTGGCACACCACCGGCTCGGGGAGTTCGGCAAAGGTGCTGATCCGCTCGACCCGTTCGTGGAGGAGACGTTGGAACCCCGCGGTCGGAAACACCGAGCTCAAACCCTTCCGAAGACTCTGCGGGTCGAAACCCATCGGGGCGACAGCGCGCACGCCGTGCCCGAGTGCTCTCTCGACCGACATCCGCTGTTGACAGTCGACGATCGCATCCACCACCGCCAGCGCCTGGGTCGGCTTCAGCCCCTCGATTTGGTCAACGGTGACGTGATCGGTCAGGTCCTCGAGCACGAACGCCGGTCCCGACTTCAGATCGACCACGCCGAAGCAGACCGGTACCGGCATCCCCGGTTCGACAAGCTTGAGATAGGCGATGCGCTCGCGCTCGTAGGCTCCGCTGGCCCGGGCGGCATCGCCATTGGGGCCCTGCCGCGGAAGCTTCACGACAACCGATCGGCTGGGAAGCTCGACCAGGAACACGCTGGAGAAGACCCCGCGATCGGTGGCGATGTGCTGGGGTGGCGCCAAAGGTTCTTCACCCAAGGTCTGGGCCGCAACCCTCGCTGCGAGGGTGCGATCGCCGGTGTTCACCTCCGAGTCCACAACTCCCCCTATGTGACGATTTGACTACTAGTGGCGGCCATTGGGTTGACCTGGTTTCAACCGGGAGCGTACTGTCGTTTCTCCGGGGCGTTCACATTGAAGTAATTACGCAGTCGTAAGGAGAATTCGGCCATGACGGTCAAGGAGCACTACAGCGGGAAAAAAGCGGCTGAGATCGTCGGGATCAGCTACCGCCAGCTCGATTACTGGGCGCGAACCGATCTGATCAAGCCATCGATCAATGAGGCAGCGGGCTCGGGTTCCCGCCGGGCGTACAGCTACACCGACCTGCTCGAGCTCAAGATCATCAAAACCCTGCTCGATGCCGGCCTGAAGCTCGAGATGGTGCGAGAGGTCTTCGACTATCTGCGAGACCAGCTCGGCACCGATGTGACCTCGGCCAACTTGGTCATCAACGGCAAGCGGTCGGTGCTGGTGCAGAACGGTGAAGAACTCATCGACATCCTCAAGGCCGGTCAGGGAGTGCTCAACATTCTCCCGCTGTCGGGTGTGAAGGATGAAGTCGACACCGCGATCGTCGAGCTGCATCCGGTCGAGGCTGACTCCTCGCCGCGAACCGATCCCCGTCGCCCATTTCGGCCGACGACGGCGATCAACAACTGAGCCCCGCTAGGGCTGGAAGTCTTCGGGATTGACTTCGTCGAGGAATTTGCGCAGTTCCTCCACGATGTCGTCCTCGTCAGCGGCTTCGGCGTCCTCTTCGTCGACGAATCCGACTTCATCTATTAACGCCGGCTCGGCATAGATCGGAATCTTTGCTCGTACCGCCAGCGCCACCGCGTCGGAGGGACGCGCCGAGAACACCCGCTCCTCTCCATCGCTTGTCACCGTGACGAGATCGGCATAGAACGTTCCATCGACCAGCTTGGTGACCACGACGCGCTCGAAGTGTGCCCCGAGGCCGCTGACAACTTCGACGAAGAGGTCATGGGTCATCGGTCGGGCCGTCGCCGTTTCTGACACGGCAAGATCGATGGCGTGGGCTTCGGGCCCGCCGATGAAGATCGGCACCGACCGCCGGCCGCCTTCGATCTCTCTGAGAATCAGCACCGGCGTTGTCGCTGGCATCCGGACCTTGACCCCGACCAGCTCCATCTCCACTGCCATAGAACGTACGCTAGCCGTCGGGCTCCAAATCGGCCACAAGATCTCTCACGATGATCGAACGCAGACTGGCGGAGAGCTCGGCGAGATCCTGAAGCGTGTCGTAGGACCGCCGACGGGTCTCGGGGTTGTTGGCCCGCAAGGTCGGCCCGATGCTCTGGGTGAGCAGTGCAACCTCGCGTTCGGCGCCGAGACGAAACGTCTTCAGGTGCCGAGGTTCGAGCCCGTACCGCCCGAACTGGACGGCCAGGCGAGCGATCGTGAGCGCGGTGGAGTCGAACAGGAGCGCGCTCCCGACCTGTCGGGGGCTTATCATCCCGTACTTCTGCAGTTCGGCGATCATCCCGGGGGTTGTGCCGCTCTGTTCGGCCAACTCCTCACCGGTGAGAGCGACCGAGGACCCTGGGAGGCTGGGCCGGGGCGCAGGAGCGAGCGCCTCGGCCGTTGTTTTGGTGACCGGCCGCGGCGGTTCAGACCGGGTGCCGAGGAGGCGGGGAGCGGGCTTCTTCGCCGGCGCCCCGGGGGCCGAACCCTCGGCATCAGCAGTGTCGTCGACGGCTGACGCATCATCGGCGTGGGCCGTGTCGTCGGCAACCGACGCGTCGTCGCCCTCAGCGGCAACCTGCTCGGTGGTGGCTTCTTCGGCAACGGGCTCATCGGCTTGGTCAGGTTCCACTTCTGGTGTCGCTTCCTTGTCGCTGCCCTCGGTGGCCCCCATGACACTGGCCAGAGCATTCGCACTCTCGTCTTTGACCGGATGAACCGCGTCCGGGTCGGTCGCGGTAACGCCGCCGGTGATGCCGGCGAGAGCGTCGGCAAAGCTGCTGTCCAGACCGGCTTCGGGGTCTGTGCTCGCCTTCAGTTCGGTCGTTCCATCGGCACTGGAGCCGGTTGGCCCCTCCTCTTCAGGCTCGGGTTCCGGGCCGTCGTCGCCGTCGAGATCGTCGAGCGCCTCTCCCATCGACATGTCGGACCGGCGCGGCGCAGGACCGATCTCCTGACCCTCTTCGAGGCGATCTCGGATGACCCGCAGCGGCAGATAGTGATCCCGCTGTTGCTCGAGGATCCAGTACAGCCGGTCGTAGTCGGTGTCGGAGAACTTTCGATATCCCGATGAGGTCCGTTCGGGGTCGATCAGACCCTGACTCTCCAAGAACCGGATCTTGGAGATTGTGACCTCCGGAAACTCATCCAGGAGCAGAGCGAGGACCTCTCCGATCGACCAGTGATCTCGAACCCGGCTCATCGATCAGCCCCCAATTGCAAGTACACCAATTTGAACTTTCCGATCTGTAGCTCATCGCCATCAACGAGTTCGGCCCCGTCGACGAGCTTCTTGTTGACGTAGGTCCCGTTCATACTGCCGCTGTCGTTGACTGTGAACCTGCTCCCCCGGCGAGTGATGACGGCGTGGTCACGGGAGACGGTGATGTCGTCGAGGAAGATGTCGCTGTTCTCCTTACGTCCAATCGTGATGCGGTCGGCATCGAGGGCAATACGGCTGCCCCGCTTTGGCCCTTCCCTGACGACGAGGACCGCCTCCTGGGCTGGAGCCTCGGCGGGAGACAGCGCATCGATATCGATCTGTTCGGTCTCGGAGTCGGCGGTGGCTCGCAGCTGCTCGCCACAAGACGAGCAGAAGTTCGCCCCCAACGGGTTGTCGTACCCGCAGTTGGAACAGGAGGCGTTCATAGCGGGCGTTTAGCCTTCGGTGAACTCGGCGTAGGCGGCGGCATCCATCAGTTCGTCCAGTCCGCCGGCGTCGGCGATCTCCATCATGAACATCCAACCCTCACCGTAAGGATCAGAGTTCACCTTCTCGGGCGCATCCTGGAGTTCGGCGTTGGTCGCGGTGACGGTGCCGCTGAGCGGCGAATACACGTCGGAGACCGACTTGGTCGACTCGATCTCACCGATCGAATCGCCCACCGAAATCGACGTTCCGACGTCGGGAAGATCGACAAAAACCACGTCGCCCAGCGCGTCCTGGGCGTAGTCGGTGATCCCGACGGTCGCAGAGTTTCCATCGGAGACGCGGACCCATTCGTGATCTTTGGAGTAGCGCAGTTCGCCGGGAACGTTCATGACCAGCAAACTTAGTCGAGACTCGCCCTCGCTTGGGGAAGGTACTGACCAAACGCTGCGTAGTAGCTGTAGGCCAGCCCGGGAATCGCGGCAATCCACGCCAGAACCTCCAGGATCGAGGCATAGGAAAGAGTCGAATTGGCCCCCAGGAACGCCGGTACGGCGAAGAACAGCAGGAAGGTGCCCGTCTTGCCTTCCCACGTAACCGCGAAGGGCTCAACCTTCCGTAGACCCAGATAGAGAGCTCCGAACGCCACCAGCAGTTCGCGACCCATCAGCGCTAGGGCGATCCATACCGGGATCGAGCCATCGATCATCACGCTGGGAACCGCCACCAGAAACAGGAGCCGGTCGACGGTGGGATCGAACAACGCGCCGAACTCGGTCTTCTGGTCGAACCGGCGGGCCAGGTAGCCATCGACCCAGTCGGTGGTGGCGAGGATGCCGAGCAGCCAGGCCGATGCAGCTCGATGTTCGCGCCCGAACAACAACCACACGAACAGCGGTATACACAGCAGGCGCACGAACGTGAACAGATTGGGCCAGGTGAGCACTTCGGTTCGGGTGAGCGGCGGCAGAGAACCCGATCTCGGAGCGTTCATGGTCAGGGCCGGAAGTACAGCAGGACGGTTCCGTCCGCATCGCTGTTGACGAGGTTGAAACCGAGGGACGCCATCTGCAGCGTGAACGCCTCCCGTTGGCTGGCCGACAGAGGCTGGTCGAGGGTGCGCTGGTCGATCAGGACCGCCCGCGACCGGAACACGACCGACGCAACCGTGGGCTCCTCATCAGCCATCGGATAGGCGAAGCGGCGCTCGGCCAGCAGGGGCAGGACGTTGGGGGAGGCGCGGACCGGCCACGAAGGATCCAGCCGCCCGACGGCGGCGCGCAGCTCCAGGTCGGAAGCATCATCGTCGACCAGTGCCCACGGTTCGTCGTAGGGTGACAGCGGCGAACGGGTGAGGAACATCAGCGAAGCCACCGCCACCAGGGCCACCAACAGCCGGGGATCAACGAAGACCCGATCGACACCGAGGTTGCCAAGCCGGTTGAGAGCGAAGATCGACGAGACCATCACGAAGGCCAGAATCGGTGCCAGTCCGTTCGCCTCGCCGCTGGACTGGATGATCAAGAGCATGCCCACGGCGGGAACAGCCGGCAGCAGATGGCGAAGCGACAGCATTGGCAAGAACAACATCGGAGTGAGCAGGCTCAGCAGCAGAGCGAGGTTTTCTCGCCCGAACAGATCCCCGCCGAACCCGAGCGGGTTCGACACGATCTCGAATAGCGCATCACCGAACGAGTCGCCGTATTCGCCGTACACGCCGCCGATTACGCCAGAATCGCCGATGAGCGGCTGAGCCACAAGAAGCAGGCCGAGGGACCAGACCAGACCGATGCCGAGTGTCCATAGGCCTGCAATCCGCTCGGCGTTGCCCAAAACGAGCAGCCCAAACACGGCGATCACCAAGCCGAGGTCGGCCTGGGCCAGCAGCGCCGCAGCCACCGACGCCCAGTACGGTACCCAGCGCTTCACCGAGCCGAAATAGGCCATCGACAGCAGGGCGGGCAACGCCAGCGCTTCGGGATGGAAGTCGACGGTCCCGATTGCCTGGGTCACCGGGTGCAGGGCGTACCCCAGGCAGAGCGCGGTGGCGGCGCCGACCCGAAGGTGAGCGACGACCCGTCCGAGCTTCCAGATCGGGATCACGGCGATCGCGACCGCAATGGCTTGGGCGACGAGCAGGATCTCCGCGACCGACAGCCATGACGATGGGACCAGTCGTGCCGGGACGGCGAGGAGGTACAGAAGGAACGACCACCGCAATTCGAGTAGGTGCACGTTCTCACCGAAGATGGTTGCCTCTGGCGCTACACCCTCGCTGATGAGCCAGACCGACTGGGTGAAGCCAGCCAGGTCG
>JABDJU010000269.1 GCA_013003325.1 Acidimicrobiales bacterium | reverse complement strand
ATGTGCAGCCGCCGAGTACGACGACGAGCCCGGTCAGGGCCAGAACGCACCGCATCCCAACGAAAGTAGACCAGCCGGCGTCGGTGCCGACTGGTCCAGCGTGGCGAGGCCGAGGAGCTAGGAGTTGGCGGCGAGTTGTTCGACCGGTGCGAAATCGTCGGTGAGGATGCGTGCGCCATCGGTGAACGCCTCGATGTCGGCGACGAAGAACCCGTCGTCGGGATCGACCGTTGCCGGGGGCAGCGGGCCATCGCTGGCGACGAGGATCTGGTTGACCGGCCTCGGCACCGGCCAGTCGTCGGGGACGACCGCCGCCCGGCTGTCGAAGTGTTCGGCCAGCGTCGCGAGTTGCGCTTCCACAAACCGATTCTCGTCGCCGTCGATCACGTTCATCACGTACACACCGCCGGGCCGGAGAATGCGGTCGAGCTCGGCGATGACCTCGGTGGTGGTGAGGTGCCACGGCACGCTCAAACCGCCGAATGCGTCGCCAACGACCAGGTCGTAGGAGTCGGTCGGTATCTCGGTGAGAGCGAGTCGAGCGTCACCGGTTCGAACCCGAAGGTCGTCGTCGACCACCAGACCGAGTTGCTCCTGAGCGACATCGACCAGGAGAGGGTCGATCTCGAGGACCAGATGGGTCGAACCGGGACGGGTGGCGTCGATGTACTGGGGCACGCTGAAACCGCCGCCGCCGAGGTGGAGGGCATCGAGAGGGCCATCGGGCATCGCGTCGATCACATCGCCGATGATGCGGATGTAGCGGAACTCGAGATGGGTGGGGTCATCGAGGTCGACCGCACCGTGACGCAGGGTGTCGAGGATCAGGAACCGCAGCGAGGGGTTGTCCTCGTCCTCCACGACCCGCCCGCAGGCGTAGGCCGACTCGAACTCACACGGATTGGCGGCCACCGATGCAAGGCCAAAGAAGATCACGCCGACGGCGCCAACGCCGGCGGAGGGGAGCTTGCCGTCGCCCCGTCGGAGACTGAACACAGTGCCCCAGGCGACCAGGCCGACGCCCAGCACCAGGATGATGGGTCGGGTCGGAGCGGCCGACACGAGCACGAACCCGGTGAAGAACGTTCCGAAGAGTGCACCCACCGTTCCGGCCGCTGACAGCCCCCCGACGACCTCACCGGTTTCGAGCAGACTCTGCAGCCGCAGCTTGGCAACCATGGGGCTGATCGAGGTGAGCACCATCGTCGGGGCGACGAAACCGAGCAGGGCGAGGATCACAATGGCAGGAATCTCGCTTCCCACTCCCGGTCCGAGGAACGACACGATCGGGATCGCCAGCCAGCTGAGGATGCCTCCACCGATCAACGCCGGACCGATCAGCCGGTTCGGATCGTACCGATCGGCAAGCCTGCCCCCGACCGCCGAACCCAGTGCGATGCCGGCCAGGATCGTGCCGATGATTCCGGTGAACGTCTCCAGCGAAACGCCCACGTACGGCGCCATCAACCGACCGGCCAAGATCTCGAGGACCAGAACCGCGGCGGAGGTCGAGAACACCAAAACCTGGGCATACCGACGGCTCACGCCGACAGCCTAGGCAACGGTCTCCGCCGTTCGAAGACTTCAACGTCAGCTCGTCGAGCACCAACACCTACCAGGTTCCTCTGGTCGACGGCGACGGCGTGCGAAGCGATCCGTTCGACTGCGTCTGATCCTTACGCGCTCGAACCTCAACTCTGTAGGTCTGTGTCGTCTGTGCGAAACTGGAGGCGGCCAATTGTCCACCGTTGGAGTAGCCCAAAAATGATCCCGGACATCGATGAGTTTCGCTCCATCGTCGAAGACGGCGAACCGACCCGGACCTACTCCGCCTCCGACCTCACCGAATCGGGCACGGCGCAGGCCAACATGGACGAGATCTCAGACTGCCTGATGGAAGGTCCGGGCGTCATCGTGATCAAGGGTGCTGTCGCCCCCGACGTGGTGGATGCGGCGACCGAGGTCTTCTGGCAGCTGATCGACGAGCAGCGACAGATGGGCGTCGGGGCCGGGGATCACTTCGCCAAGGCTGGAGCCAACGACCGGGTGTGGAACGCGTTGGAGAAGATGGCGGTGCACTCCCCGGAGGTCTTTGTCGACTACTACGCCAACCCCAGTATCGCGTTGGCGTGTCGCGCGTGGCTCGGGCCGGGCTATCAGATCACCTCCCAGCTCAACGTGGTCAACCCGGGTGGCGAAGCCCAAGCCCCCCATCGCGACTACCACCTCGGGTTCATGGATCTCGATCAGGCGGCCCGGTTCCCCCGGCAGGCGCACCTGCTCTCACCGGTTCTCACGCTGCAAGGTGCCATCGCTCATGTCGACATGCCGGTCGAGACCGGACCGACCATGTTCCTCCCCCATTCTCACAAGTACGAGGCCGGCTATCTGGCCTGGCCGCTTCCGGAGTTCAAGCAGTACTTCGCCGACCACCACGTGCAGCTGCCGCTCGACAAGGGAGATGCGGTCTTCTTCAACCCGGCGCTGTTCCACGGTGCCGGCACCAACCGCACCGCCGAGGTGAAGCGGATGGCCAACCTGCTCCAGATCGGTTCACCGATGGGGCGGACGCTCGAAACGGTCGACCGAGAACGGGTGGTGAAGGCGGTGTACCCGGCACTGCTCGAACGGTCCGACCATCCTCACATCGGTGCCGCGATCGCTGCCGCCGCCGAGGGCTATCCCTTCCCCACCAACCTCGATCGTGACGAACCGATCGATGCCATCGTGCCCGAATCGCAGGCCGAGATGGTCGTCCGCGCCGTCGCCGATCGCTGGTCGCCCGAACAGCTGGCCAAGGCGCTGGCCGAGATGGCCCACAAGAAACGCTCCCACTGACCCTTAGCTGCGGCGCCGTTTGATCTCGTCGGCGACGGCGGGCAACACCTTGTGCAGGTCGCCCTCCACGAAGTAGTCGGCCTTGGTGACCATGTTGGCCTCGGGATCGGTGTTGATGGCGAGAATCTTCTTCGAAGCCATCGCTCCCACCCAGTGCTGGATGGCCCCGGATATCCCGCTGGCCACGTAGAGCTCGGGGGCGATCCTGGTGCCGGTTTGACCCACCTGGTCGCGGTGGGGTCGCCAACCGTTGTTGGTGACAGCGCGGCTACAACCGACCCGACCGCCCATCAACGACGCCAACTCTTCGAGCGGAGCGAACGCTTCGGCCGAGCCGACCGCACGGCCCCCGCCGAACACGATGGGCGCGGTCGCCAGAGTGACGCCGGCCTCGGCCATCTCGCGGCCGACGGCCTGCGTGCGGGCGAGATCGGCGTCGATGGCCATGTCGATAGTTTCGACGTCGGCGGCCGGCCCGCCCGATGCTTCGGCCTCGACCGCATGATGACCGATCGAGACGATCCGGGTCTCCGCTGCCAATCTGGCTTCTTCGAGCAGCGAACCGCCCCACTGGATGCGGGTGAGCTCGACCTCATCATCGTCGGCCAGCTGGGCCGGGAGCACCGTGCAGTTGGCGACGAATGGCAGACCGAGCCGTGCCGCAGCATGAGCGAGAACCTCGTTGCCCTTGCTGGTGCCCGAAGCCACCACCACATCGGGTGACAGCTCTTCGATCGCTGATGCAAGGGCTTGTCCCCACGCCTCGGGGCCGAACGTATTCAAGATGTCGCTCTCGGCCACGTGCACCGTGTCGGCCCCGTAGGCCCCGAGCTGCTCGGCCGCGTCGTCGGCGTCGACCGCATCGCCGACGAGCAGAACGTGCACATCACCGTCGAGGGATCGCACGGCGGTGAGGGCTTCGAGCGTGGCCTCGACCACTTCGGACCCTTCGGTTTCGGCCAGTACCAGAATGTCGGCCACTACATCAGCCCCAGTTCTTCGAAGAGGTCAACGACGGCGGGTGCAGCCTCAGGACCGTCGCCCAACTTCACGGTGTTCGATTCGACGGCGGGCGGCTGCTTCAGCCGCACCCGCGACTGACCGCCTTCGTCAGCGGAAGCCTCCAGAACCTTCACGCCGATCTTCTTGGACGCCAGACGCCCCTTCATCGTGGGGTATCGAGGCAGGTTCAACCCTTCTTTCACGCCGAGAACCGCAGGCATGGGCAGGCTGTACAGCTCGAACCCACCGTCGATTTCGCGCTTGGCGGTGGTGGTGCCGGCGTCGAGGTCGGGATCGATCCCCTTGATGGCGTTCACGATCGGCCGCCCCAGCGCATGCGCGACCCGGATGCCCACCTGGTAACCGCCGGAGTCGGCCGACTCGTTGCCGAACAGGATGAGGTCGAACGGGCCGCCCTCGGTTTCGAGGGAGCCGATGGCCGACGCGATCGCGGCGGCGGTTCGCTGCGGATCCCACGGCGAACCGTCGGTGCTGAGCAGAACGGCATTGTGGATTCCGAGCGAGGCGGCGTAGCGCAGCTGTTCCTCCGCCTCGGGCGGACCGAGGGTGAGAACGGTGGCCTCGCCGTCGAACCGTTCGGCCATCTGCACGGCCTCCTCGACCGCACACTCCTCGTGCGGCGACATCGCAAACCCCAGGTGAGCGGTGTCAACATCTTGCCCATCAGCGGTGATGTTGATCTTCGCCCCCGGAGCGGGCACTCGTTTCACACAGCAGAGAATTCTCATGAGTCTTTCGTTTCTGGGGTCTGACCCCCAATCGCCAAGGGGGTCAGACCCCTGACGAAGGTGGTGGCTAGCCCTTCAGCCTTCTGTCATCGGGGTCGAAGACGCTGCCCTCGATGGCGGCGACCTTGATAGGGAACACCTCGTTCATATACATCACCTTGAAGTCGGCGCCGACCTCGGCCATTTCGGAGGGCAGGTAGCCGAGCAACAGGTGTTTACCCACACTCGGGCCGGGGCCGGCGGTCGTCACTCGGGACACGCGACCGTGGCTATCGACGATCCGTTCACCGTCGACGGTGAGGATCGGCTCGTTGCCGCCCTGCATGAAACGCTGACGGCCCTGGCTGTCGGTCTGGTCTTCGACGGTGAAGGTGCACATCCGAGCGGCCGGCCCCTCTTCGCGGGCCTTGAGGTATGCCTCCTTGCCTATGAAGTCGGCGGCCTTCACCTTCGGGCGGGCCAGACCGGCCTCGACCGGGTTGTACTCGCTCTCCAATTCGGCTCCCATCAGGCGATACCCCTTCTCGAGCCGACCCGAGGTTCCGTACACACCACCGCCGGTGGGCCGCAACCCGTATTCGGCACCGGCTTCCATCAGCGCATCCCACAGCGCCGGTCCGTTGTCCCAGGCCGCGTAGATCTCCCAGCCGGTGTCGCCGACGTAAGAAATTCGGAACAGCGTGGCGTCGATCGGCCCACTGGCGGTCTTGAGTTGCACGTTGCGCAACGAGCCGTACGGCGACCCGTCCTGGCTGAGGTCGTGATCGGTGAGCTGGCCGACCACGGCGGGAGCGTTGGGGCCCCAGACACCCAGGGTCGTGATGTCGAGGGTCACGTCGTTGAAGGTGACGCCCGATTCGGGCAGGTGCTTCTTCACCCAGAAGCTGTCGCGACCACCGTCGAACACACCGGTCACGATGCGCACGGTGTCGTCGGCAGTTCGCATCATCGTGAGATCGGAGTGGAAGCCGCCGTCGGGGGTGAGCCACGGCGTGTAGACGCTGGACCCGACCGGTTTGTCAACCTTGTTGACCGCGAGGTAGTCAGCGTATTGGACAGCCCCCGGTCCGCTGAGTTCGTAGATCTGGAACGCCGACAGGTCGACCATGCCACAGTTCTCACGCAGGTTGAGATGCTCGCCCATCGTGATCGGGCTCCACCAGCGATTGTCCCACTCGACCTCTCGCTCGCTGAGGCCATAGCGTTCGACGAGATCGGCGTTGGAGTTGTACCACTGAGGCCGCTCCCAGGTGCGGGCGCCGAAGAACTCGGCTCCCAGTTCCTGTTGACGGCTGAAGTACGGGCTGACCTGGAGATTCCGACGGCCCTCCCACTGCTCGCTGGGGTGCACGATGCCGTAGGTCTTGTTGAAGTGCTCCGATGCGCGAGCCCAGATGTGCTCGTCGCTCTTCTCCGGCTCATAGAAGCGGGCGATGTCGGAGGCGTGAGCGTCGATCACCCGGGGGTAGCCGTAGGTCATCCATTCGGCGACGACCTGAGCCATGCCCGGACCCTCTTTCACCCACACCGCCGATGCGGCCCACAGGTTGCGGACCTCGGGGATCTCGCCGAGGCAGGGCATGGCGTCGGGGGTGAGGCTCAGCAGGCCGTTGATGGCGTACTTGATCTCGGCGTCGCCGAGCATGTCCATCAGCTCGATGGCTTCTTCCATCTGCTGGTCGA
>JABDJU010000240.1 GCA_013003325.1 Acidimicrobiales bacterium | reverse complement strand
CACCGGTATCGCCGGTCGAGGGGAACACGTCGACGATGGATCCCCGAATCGCCACCTCGCCGCGATGTTCCACCTGTGGTTCCCGGCGATAACCGATCTCGACCAGGCGGTGCATGAGCTCGGTGGGGTCGACCATGTCGCCGCTGCCGATCACGATCGGTTCGGCGTCGACCCCTTCGGGTCCGAGGCGCTGGATCAGGGACCGCACCGGAGCAACGACGACCTTGGGTGCGGTGGCGGGATCGGACAGAAGCCACATCGTTTCCAGGCGGCGACCCATCGTCTCGATGCTCGGGCTGATGCGCTCGAAGGGCAAGGTTTCCCACGCCGGAAACGCGACGACCTGCTCCTCGCCGAGCAGCACGGCCAGATCGCGCTGGAGTCGTTCAGCCTCGGTGCTGGTGGGCACCGCGACCAGCACGGGTGCTCGCTCGGACCCGACGGCGAGAGCGGCGATCGATGGAGCCCAGCCAGGTTCGGAGACCGCCAGCACGCTGGTCGAGCGTCCGACGATCCGGTCCATGGCCGGAAGCCGGGAAAACCTCTGTATGAGCGGGCCGAAGCCAAGGGTCTCCGGTTCAGCTAGGGCCGTCAGGGCGGGGCTCCTCCACGCGCCGGTTCACCGCGTTCATGGTGGCATCGATTCCGTCGCGGACGATGAGTTCGATCGCCTCCGACGCGTTGGAGATCGCGGTATCGAGAACGGTCCGTTCGGTTTTCCCCGGACGCTTCAGCACGAAATCGCGGGCGATCTGGCTGGGCGGTGGTTTGCCAATCCCGATCCGAAGGCGCATGAAATGACCACTGCCCACGTGAGCCGACACCGATCGCAGTCCGTTGTGGCCGGCCAGACCCCCGCCCTGTTTGAGCTTGAGTCGCCCGACCGGAAGGTCGATCTCATCGTGGACCACCAGCAACTGGTCGCCGTCGGTGATGCCGTAGCGCTTGCTGAGCAACCGGACCGATTCGCCCGAGTTGTTCATGAACGTCTGAGGAAAGGCGAGCACCACCCGCTTCTGACCGATGCGGATCTCGCTGACCAAGGCCCGCTCCTTGCTCTTCTTGAGAGTTTCGCCGTAGCGGGCAGCGACCCTGGCCACCGCTTCAGCGCCAACGTTGTGGCGCGTGCCGTCGAACTCGGCTCCGGGGTTGCCAAGGCCGACCACCAACAGATCGGCCGGGGTTCCCTGGCGTGCCGCAGCCGCCTGTGACCGTCCGAGCCGTACCACCGGGAGCGGTTACTCCTTTTCTTCTTCGTCGTCGTCGCTGCTCTCCGCAGCGGCGGCTTCGCCGGCCTCGCCCTCGGCATCCTCTTCGAGCTCCTCGCCCTCCGCAGCTTCGGCTTCATCTTCGACGGCGGCACGGGGAACCACGGTGGAGACGACCGGATCGTCTCCGTCGACCGATGTCTCGACGCCGGCGGGGAGTGCGATATCGGACACGATGACATTGCGATCGCCGGTGAGCCCAGAAATGTCGGCCTCGAGCGAATCGGGGATGGCGGTCGGTGCACACTCGACGGTCAGGGCGAACAGGATCTGTTCGACGAGCAAGCCGGTGGCGAGAGCTTCTTCGGCCTCGCCGACCAAGTTGATCGGCACGTCGACGCTGATGGTCTGCTTGGCATCGATACGCAGGAAATCGACATGAATTGGATGGCGCTGGATCGGATGGCGCTGAATCTCCTTGACCATCACCAGGTCATCGTTGCCATCGACATCGAGGTGGAAGACGGTGTTGAGGCCGGCCTCGGTCTTCAACGCGTCGCGCAGGTCGTTGTAGGCGACCTGCACGGTGATCGGGTCTTTGCCTAGGCCATACAAGACGCCGGGGAGGTTACCTTCGCCGCGCAGGCGCCGGCTGTTGGCCGAGCCCAGCTCACGGGCCGAGATGGCCTTGACGACCGTTTGCTCCATTGTTCTCTACCTCCGACGCCGAGCGAATCTGGCCCGGGAATTCTGTGACTAGCGCCCATGTGGGGGCGACTGATCAGGCTAGCGGGAGGATCGGGCCAACAAGTGCAGCTCGATCGGATTGTGGATCCGGCTACCGGTGTCGCGATTGCAGCACGACGACCACCACTCCGACGAGCGGCCCAACCCAGAGTGCATCTTCCCTCAGCGGGGTCGAGCGCCACAAACCGAGCATCAGAGCCGCAATAGCCAACGCCGAAACACCCAGGCTGTCAATGCTTGTCGTGGCGGGGCATGGCGATGTCGTTGTCCGAGCCGGTCGATACGAAACATCCTCGGGCTGACTGGTGTACGTCTTGTAGTACTTCGTTGACATTGTGAATCTCTCCTTTGATGACCGGACTCATCCAAGTGGAGATCCGTGGCAGAGATGCGACAAGGTTGTTGGCAGATTTCTGCCACGTCCACCATAACCACGGATCACACTGGCATCCTTGAACACGTGGAGAGTCGGACAGCCAGGGACTCCCTGGCGATCATCGGTCGGATCGCAGGCCGGCTAGCAGGGTTTTTTGCCGCAATCGAGCAGGGCCACCAGCTTGGCATCACTCCCGGTTCACACAAGGAATTGTGGACGATTGACTACAGCCGGGAGATCATCCCGATTGTCAACACGGCGTTTCCCTGGGTGTATTTGCTCCAGATCGCCGACGCCTTCGAAGAGTGTGATGACCTCATGGTGGAGGCCGCTCTGCTGGTCGACCACGGACTGGAGTGGACTCGAACCCAGCAGTACCTCCGTTCGGTCGCCCGAGCGATCCGCGAGCAGGCCCCGGCACTCACGCGTGAGAGGGTTCCGCTCGAATTGTTCGAGGATCACACCCCACCCATCATGCCTTTTCGCCAACTTGCGGAACTCATCTCTGCGGAGGGTGCCAGGGAAATGACCCGCTGCACCACTCATGTCGAGCGCGTTGGTGGTGCGTCGCTCGACAACCCTCTCAACGATCAGCAGATCGAATGGATTCGCAGGCTGACTCAAGGGGAGAAGGTGATCGAGATCGCGCACTCAACGGGATACTCCGAACGCACGCTATACCGTGCTCTCGGCGAGCTCTGGGAGCTCCTGGGGGTGAGCGGTCGCAATGAAGCAATTGCTCTAGTGGCCCAAAAAGGGTGGCTTGACCAGGTTCCCCTCACTGGCTAGGTAGAGGCAGCTCCTGGCCCGTGGGGTTTTGCGATGGTCAAGAGGTTCGGGTGGGGCGAACACGCAGACGGTCGCCCCGTCGACCGAGAGATACTTGGCTGCGACCATACCGATGAGCCCCCCGCCGATTATCAGATGGCTCAAGTCGGACACCGGCGTTGGCTCACTCCGGGGGGTCACCCTCCGGCGACCCGATAGTGACCACATAGC
>JABDJU010000231.1 GCA_013003325.1 Acidimicrobiales bacterium | reverse complement strand
AGAAGTCGGGCACCTACAAAGCGCCGATCCAGATGCAGGCCAGCAACGGCATTCTGGTCGTCGACGACTTCGGTCGGCAGACGATTCGACCCTCCGACCTGCTCAATCGGTGGATCATCCCGCTCAGCCGCGGCGTCGACTTCCTCAAGCTGGCCAACGGAACCAAGTTCACCGTTCCCTTCGAGCTCAAGCTGGTGGCATCCACCAACCTCAATCCCAACTCGCTCGGAGACGACGCGTTCTTGCGCCGTCTGCGCAACAAGGTGTACGTCGGCGCGGTCGAGGAGGACGCCTTCAACTGGATCCTCGCTCGGGTCGCCAAGGCCAAGTCACTCCAGGTCACAGCCGAGGGAGCCGAGCGACTCCGTCAACAGGCGGAGGACCATCTTGGAGAGCTCCGCCCGTACCTGGCGGTCGACTTCTGCGAGCTGGCGCTTGGAATCTGTGAATACGAGGGCGCGGCTCGGAACCTGGATCAGGCCATGATCGATCGGGTCGCGTCGGTCTACTTCGTGAACGAAGAGGTCGCCCAGGAACGAAAGTCCTCGGCTGAACGCGCTGCAGAGCTAGCTCAGAAAGCGGCGGAGCTGGCCGCCAGCTCGAGCAATGCAAATCCGCTCGGTTTCGATCCGTTCTCGATCACGCTCCACCAGAACTGACCGCGGTGCTCCTCGGCGCCGAGGCCTAGCCTGCTTGCTTGCGTTTCTGGATGTTGGCCCACTCGTCACGCAGGCCCACGGTGCGATGGAAGACACCGGGATCGTCGAGATCGGCGGCGAAGTAGCCGAGACGCTCGAACTGAACCACCTCTCCCGGGCGGACATCGTCGAGTGCCGGTTCGAGCCGAGCCTCGCAAACCTCTCGAGCGTTGGGGTTCAGGGATGCGAGCGGATCCGCACCGTCGATGCCGGGGTGCGAGTCGGCGAACAACCTTTCATAAAGGTTCACCTGTGCCGCGCCGGCGTGGGCGGCGGACACCCAATGCATGGTGCTCTTCACCTTGCGTCCGTCGGGTGCGGTGCCACCCCGCGTCGCCGGGTCATAGGTGCAGTTGACCTGCACGACCTCACCGGCCGGGTCAGTGATGACATCGGTAGCGGTGACGAAGTAGGCGTTTCTGAGCCGAACCTCCCGTCCGGGCGTGAGGCGGTAGTACTTGGGCGGTGGGTCCAGTCGGAAGTCGTCCTGTTCGATCCACAGTTCGCCCGTGAAGGGCACCTCCCGTGTGCCAGATTCGGGGTCCTGCGGGTTGTTCACCACGTCCATCCACTCGACCTCGCCTTCGGGCCAATTGGTCAGGACAACCTTCAGGGGTTTCAAAACGGCCATGCGGCGCAACGCAGTTTCGTTGAGCTCGGTGCGGACAAACGATTCGAGCAGTTCGATTTCGACGGTGCTGTTGGTCTTTGCCACGCCGACTCGGTCGACGAAGGCGCGGATGGCGGCGGGCGGGTAGCCGCGCCTCCGCATACCCCTGACCGTTGGCATCTGCGGGTCGTCCCAGCCGGACACCTGGCCATGCTCAACCAGCGACCGCAGTACCCGCTTCGACATCACGGTGTGGGTGAGATTGAGTCGAGCGAACTCGGTTTGCTCAGGCTTGTCGGTCGGTAGATCGAGGTGGGAAAGGAACCAGTCGTAGAGCGGTCGATGGTCGGCAAACTCGAGCGTGCAGATCGAGTGGGTGGTCCCTTCGATGGCATCGCTTTGCCCGTGAGCCCAGTCGTAGGTCGGATAGATGATCCACTCTGAGCCGGTGCGGTGATGAGGGATTCGGCGGATGCGATACATGACCGGGTCCCGCAGCCACATGTTGTCCGCCTGCATGTCGATCTTGGCTCTGAGCACTTTGGAGCCGTCGTAAAACCGGCCGTCGCGCATCCCCCGGAACAGGTTGAGGTTCTCTTCGACCGAGCGGTTGCGGTACGGGCTCTCTATGCCGGGCTGACCGAAGCCCCCTCGTTGTTCGGAGATCGTCTCGGCATCCTGGTCATCCACATAGGCGAGCCCCTTGCGGATCAGCGCTTCGGCCCAGTCGTACAGCTGTCCGAAGTAGTCGGAGGCGAACCGGGGTTCACCATGGGGCTCGACCCCAAGCCACTCGATGTCCTCGATGATGGCGTCGACGAAGGCGGTGTCTTCGGTCTCGGGGTTTGTGTCGTCGAACCGGAGCGGACACGTCCCCTCGAACTCGTCGGCGATTCCGAAGTTCAGATAGATCGATTTGGCGTGGCCGATGTGGAGGTAGCCGTTGGGTTCGGGCGGAAAACGCGTCTGCACCCGACCCCCGAAACGGTCGGACGCGATGTCGTCGCGGACCTTCTCTCGCACGAAGTCGAGCGACTCCCCGACACCATCTTCCATGGGCGGCCACGGTAGCGGGCCCGACCGCGGGCGCTGGGGGTTTTATCCGGTGGACTTCTCGGTCCGGAGCATGAGAACCGAGCCGGCTGCGAGGGCAATTACGAAAGCGGCCCCTCCCACCAGGATCCACGGCGGGCCTGAATCCTCGCCAAAGCCGTCATCCAACGTGATCTCGGGATCGGCTGGCGGCGGAACGATGCCGGGGCCGAATCGATCTAGCAGGGCGGCCTCGACCTCGCCGCCCTCGACCAGTCGAATGGCCGAACAGCCGTCGGTGCGGAGACGTTGGTCGTCTCCCACGTAGGCCCGGACCGCCATGACCCCGTCGGGGTTGAGCCCGCAGTTGGCTCCGTTGTCGCGAATGCTGTAGACCAAGGCGCGGTCGGTGAGGTCGCCTCGATACAACCGATCGACGCGAAAGACCAGCTCCAGCTCCTGTTCGCCGAAGGCATTGTCGGATCCCGATCGCTCCGAGACGACCTCGCCGACGAACACCGCGGCCGCATCCCCTGCGAAGTCAAGCCCGTCGACGAAGCTCATACAGCTGCACGCACCAGCGGGGCGGGCCGACCCCAACACGATCGACAGCGACGCCACCAAGATCACGAGTGACGCCAACGCGATCCGCCTCGTACTGCTGAGTGGACCGGGGTTGGCGATGGCAGGGTTCATATGCTTACGACGATTGGGCCGGCGCAACGGTTCCCACGGCGTGGGTGAGCGTGCCTTCCAAGAGGCTCTCTACGAAGAAGTCGGTCCCGTCGACGGTGACTGTGGTGTCCGAGCGGTTTATCTCCACCTGCATCGACTCGGGCGCGCCTTGGAGTCCGCTGCTTCGATAGCGTTCGACGAGTTGGTCCTCGATTCGTCGCGTTCCCTCGTCCACCGCTTCCTCGAGCGTCTCGAACGATGTCACCGGCCCGGGGCGATGGAGAACGAACCCGGCTCGCTTCGGCGCGGTGATCGAGGCGGTGATCTGTACCCGGACGCTGCCCACCGCAGCCCCCACGGCGTTCGCTACCTCGCTGGCTTCGGGCACGATCACCGTGGTGCCGAGCGTCGTCTGCAGCGGCGGGTGATACAGCGAAGCTGAGGCTCCCACCCCGACGATGGGACGATCGAGGGCGACCGCAACGCTGAACAGGTCGTGGGCGGCTCCGACCTCCCGCCACACGCTTTCGGGCAGTCCGACGGCGCGGGCGACGGCCAACCCGGTTCGACGTTCGACCTCGGCCACGATCGCTTCGGCCGCCCGGCGCGCCGAGCCGAAGCGGGGCACTCCGAAGCGATTCAAGGTGGCGGCGAACAACTCCAGACCGAGTTCGGAGGCGCGCGGCTCGAAGGGGGTTGTGAAGCGACGAGGGTCAACCCTGCCGGTTGCCCACACCGCATCGGTTGGGGTCAGGGCAATGAAGCGCAGTTCGCCGGATGCTGCCCGACGCCGCGCCGACAAGAAGTCGCGGCGGGTTGCGAACGCCGAGCTGGCCTCGAGCAAGGTTCCGTCGGCTGTGATGCAGAAGAGGCCATCGGTTTCGGCGACGATTCTTCGCTCGAGCTGGGCCTCGAGTCGATCGCAGATCTCGGGGAAACGGGTCTGGGCGGCGCCGAGGGGAATCACCCGGCCCGGTCCGACTCGGAGGGCGGATCCGGTTTCGTGCCAGCCGACCTCGCTGTCGCCACCGAGGCCCTCGGTGGTGATTCGCGGCGACCTGATCATGGTGCCGACACCACCGACGGTGGCGCCGTCATCGACCACCTCGGGAATCGCGTTGGACACCACTGCGACGTCGGTCGTGGTCCCGCCGACGTCGACGACGACCGCATCCCGCACTCCGGCCAGGTGGAGACCCCCCACCAACGAGGCCGCCGGACCGGACAGGATCGTCTCGACCGGCCGCCCGACCGCATGACTCAACGACATCACCGAGCCATCGGATCGAACCACCACCAGCGGTGCGTCGATTCCGAACCCGCGGACCGATCCTTCAAAAGCGTCGATGAGTCGTCGAACCGGAGCGGTAAGGCGCGCGTTGGCGAGCGCAGTCGAGGCCCGCCGAGGCCCGTCGAGCCGTCCGCTGAGTTCGTGGGAGCAGGTGACGGGCAGATGTGTGGTACGCGCGTCGGACGCCAGCAGCGAGCGAATCCTGAGCTCGTGCGCATCGTTGCGGACCGCGAAGATCGACGCCACCGCAATCGCCTCGGCGTTGCCCAGCTCATCAAATGACGCGATCAGAGCGGTCTCATCGAGTTCATCGACCTCTCGCCCCTGGGCGTTGTGTCCGCCCCCGATGGTTACGACGTGGGCGGCCCTGTCGAGCCCACCGATCCGCTCGATCGCCGCCGGATCGAAGCCGGCGAGCACCAGAGCCGCACCGTCTCCGGTCTGTTCGACCATTGCGTTGGTTGCCAGGGTGGTCGACAACGCAACCGAGGTGATGACCTCGACATCCAACCAATCGGTGGCGCTTAGCAGGGTGCCTAGCGCAGCCGACACACCATCGATCAGCTGATCATGGGTGGTCGGCGCCTTGGCCGTGGCGACGACCTTGCCGTCAGCATCAACCAGGGCGGCGTCGGTGAACGTGCCACCGGTGTCGAGACCTATTCGCACGCGGTCAGTATGGCTC
>JABDJU010000218.1 GCA_013003325.1 Acidimicrobiales bacterium | reverse complement strand
GTTCTGGCGCGGCAAGAACGAACATGCGTGGAGCATTCCCAAAGGAGAGTTCGACCCCGAGGGCGAAGATTCTTGCGACTGCGCTCGCCGAGAGTTCACCGAGGAACTCGGGACGGCCCTTCCCGACAATGCCGAACTGGTTGCGCTCCCGATTGTCAAGGCGTCGGGAAAACACATCCATCCCTTCCTGGTACGAGGAGACTTCGATCCGGCGACGTTGGTCAGCAACACCACCGAAATCGAATGGCCGCCCCGCTCGGGACGCCGGCTCACGATTCCCGAGGTCGACGCGGCGGCATGGTTCACACTCGAGGATGCGGTGGACTACCTCCACAAGGGCCAGGGCCCACTGGTTCGGGCGATCGCCCAGGAGCTGGCCGACTAGACCTAGGGGAACGAGGCGCGAAAGCGAGCCACCTCGGCCCGCATCTGCTCGACGAACTCGTGATGAGCTACCCCCTCGCTTTCGAGGGAATCGATGAGCCTCTTCAAGACGTGGTAGGTGATCAGGCCGTGGTTCGCGAGGTCCTCTGGAGATACCCACGCTGCGACGGTGGTCGAGCGAATCGTTCGCTGCAACGAATAGACCAAGTACTCGCCTTCGTCGGGGTCGAGATCACCCTTCCAAACAAAATCGGGCTGCCCGGCCCTCATCGTCTCGTCGAGCACCGCCGCCCATTCGTCCATCAGCTTGTTCCACTCGGCCAACAGGTTCTGAGCGAACGTTCTGCCCAGGTCTCCGGGCTCGGTGCGAAGGTCGCACAGTACCCGCCGGGAGAATCGAAGCCAGCCGTCCATCTGGGCGGCGCCCACCGGTCCGATGTGAACGAGCATCGGACAAGACGGTAGCGGTCGTGGAATCATGTTGTGCATGACACTGCACAACGGGACGTTGCGAATTGGCACACTCGGAGCGGCCCGGATTTCTGACAAAGCCCTGTACACGCCGGCTCACGACAACGACCGCGCTCGGGTCACAGCTATCGCCGCTCGCAGCCGGAGCCGGGCCGAAGAACACGCCCGGGAGTGGAACATCGGGACCGTACACGAGACCTACGCCGACCTGCTCGCCGATCCCGACATCGACGCCGTGTACAACCCGCTTCCGATCACGTTGCACCACACCTACACGATCGCCGCCCTCGAGGCGGGCAAGCATGTTCTGAGCGAGAAGCCGTTCGCCGCCAACGCTGCTCTGGCCCGGTCGATTGTCGATGCCGCCGAACGCACCGGCCTGGTGTGCATGGAGGCCTTTCATTGGCGTTACCACCCGATGGCGGCCCGGATCCGCGAAATCATCGATTCGGGGCTGCTGGGCGAGATCCGTTCGGTCGAGGCTGTCTTCGATGTGTACATCCGACCCGAGGATGACGTGCGGCAGAGTTACGAGCTCGGCGGGGGAGCGCTCATGGACCTTGGCTGCTACCCGGTGCAGTGGGCCCGCTGGGTGATGCCGGGCTACGAGCCGCGGGTGCTGGAGGCGAGCATGGTGCAGGGTCGGCCCGACGTGGATGTCGACACCGTGATCAAGGCTGAGTACCCCAATGGAGTGCCCGCAACCCTCTCCACCAAAATGACCGAAGGCACCGACTTCCGAGCCGAGCTTCGGGTGACCGGATCCGACCACAGCCTGCTAGCGGTCAACCCGTTGGCCCCCCACGAAGGCAATCGTGTTGTGGTCGAGGGTGCGGGAATCGACGAAGTGGTTCACGGTCAGACCACCTACCACCACCAACTCGACGCCTTCATCGATGCAATAGGCAACGGAGCGCCGATCCCGACCGGAGGTCGGGATGCCATCGCCAACATGGAGTTCATCGACGCCGCGTACCTCGCGGCCGGTCTCCCGGTCCGAACCACCTGAGCGTTATTCGTGTCCGAGGCTGCCCCTCAGCAGGTTGTCCTGAGCCCAGTTCGGATCCCGGCCCTCGAAACACACTTTGGCTAGGTGGCCGGCGATCGGCATGTTGATCCCGAGTTCGTTGGCAAGTTCGATCGCCGCTCTTGTGGCCTTCACCCCTTCAGCCACCTGCGACATCTCGGCCAGGATCTGATCCAGAGCGACTCCGGCACCGAGGCGGCGGCCCACGTGGCTGTTCCGGCTCTGCGGGCTGACGCAGGTGGCGAACAGGTCGCCCATGCCGGCGAGGCCGGCCAGGGTCAAAGGCTCGCCTCCGAGGGCCGTGCCGAGTTCGATCAGCTCGGCCAACCCTCGGGTGATCACGGCCGCTCTGGCGTTGTCGCCCAGCCCCCGGCCCTCAACGGTGGCTGCCGCCACCGCATAGACGTTCTTCAGCGCTCCCCCCAGTTCGCAGCCGACCACATCGTGGTTGGTGAACACTCGAAACGTCGGCGTGGTGAACACGTCCTGCAGACGTTCTGCAATCTCGTGCTCGGTGAGGGCGATCACGGCTGCGGCGGGCCCGCCGGCCAGGATCTCCTTGGCAAGGTTGGGACCGGTGAGCACGCCGACGGGCCGGCTGGGGAGCTCCTCGGTGATGATCTGGGTCATCCGCTTGTTGGTACCGGTCTCGAAACCCTTGGCCAGGCTGATGACCGGCACCCAAGGTCGCAACGCAGACGCCGCCCGCTGGCACGTTTCTCGGAAGGCCGATGTCGGCACCCCCATCACCAGGAGGTCGGTGTTGGTGACGGCGTCTTCGAAATCATGGGTGGCGGTGAGCGACGGGTGCAAGTCGTGATCGGGCAGGTACCGCAGGTTTCGGTGTTCCGCGTTGATCGATTCGACGGTGCCCTCATCTCGGGCCCAGATACGAGTGGGCACGTTGTGGGCGGTCAGGTGGGCCACCGTCGTGCCCCATGAGCCTCCGCCGAGGACGGTTACTCTCAGCGCTTCGGTTCGTTGATCGGCCATACGCCATCCTGACCGACGGTTCAGCCTGTGGAAAATCGTTCTAACGTGGAGCCGGTGGCCAGGACCGTGTCGGCTTTTCTCGTACCCCTGAAGTCGTTCTCCTCATCCAAGGAGCGGCTGGGTGACGCGCTCGACGTCGACGACCGCCACGAGCTGATGCAGCAGCTGGCGGGCGGAGTGCTTGACGCAGCCGCCGAACTCGACCGTTGGGTCGTATGCGACGACGATGCGGTCGCACGCTTCGCGCTGGATCACGGTGCTCAGGTCGTGTGGCGCAACGGTGGCCTGAACCACTCTGTTCAAGGGGCGATCGACCAGCTTCGCGCCGAGGGGTACCAGCGGGTGGTGGTGAGCCACGGGGATCTGGCCGACCCGGGAACGTTTGCCCCCTTCGTGGTGGACGGTCCTCAAATGGTGATCGCCCCCGACCGTCACAACGACGGATCGAATGTGGTAAGCGTGCCGACCGACGTTGGGTTCGAGTTCTCCTATGGGCCTGGCTCCCTTCACCGCCACGTCGCCGAGGCGGCGCGGTGTGGTCTTGTGACGTCGCGCCTCAACACCCTGTCCCTCGATGTCGATACTCCCGAAGACCTGGAGATCTATCGTCAGCACCAACGCATCGGATCGGGATCGTGACAGCAGCGCAAAACCCTCTGACC
>JABDJU010000193.1 GCA_013003325.1 Acidimicrobiales bacterium | reverse complement strand
CATCGAGCCGTCACCGATCAGTGAACTCGACGTGTTGGCGTTGGGCGGAGGGGCCCGTGACCATCTTCTGCCCGCTGAAATCGACGGTCTCGTCGTGCATGAGGTGCTCGATGTAGTGGAAGCCAGGGACCCTGACACTCTCGAATTGCGGTGGCAGCACGCCCTGCCGGGGGGTTCCCTGCTCTGGCGGGTAGAGCATGCCGGCGGCCCGACCGTGCTCGTGTACGCCAGCAGCTCAGGTCTGATCAGCGGCCTGTCGGGGGCTGATGGATCGATCCTCTGGCAGCGAGACGATCTGGTGATTCACGGTCACCCAGGCAACGCCCGGATCTATGTCTCAACAGCCGGCTCGGCCACGGTGACCCTTGGCGAGCTCAACGCTGTCACCGGCGAGCTCGGCTGGACAGCCACCCTCGGCTCCCACGACCCGGAAAACGCCTTTGTGTCAATCGGCGAGGGTGAGCTGGGGACGGTGGTCGAGCTCACCGGCGGCTCCGACAACGCCAAGGAGCTCGTGCTGGTCGACCCGGAAAGCGGATCGATCCGCTGGCGCATGACAACAGAAGCGGATAGTTTCCTCGCCGTCGACACCCGATTCGGGGTTTTGCAGGGCGCGGAGGCGGTGTCCGGGATCGATCTGTCGACCGGTGAGACGTTGTGGCGCCATGAAGGGGTTGCTTTGCTGGAACCTCGCAATGGACAGGTGACCCTCAACGGTGCCCGGGTCATCGACCTCGCCACCGGAAAGTTGGTCAGCCCGTAGCTGGCTGGGGCGTTCGAACCGCCAGAGCCGCAACGAAGGCGGTCGAGGCGCTGATCGAAATGGCCCACCAACGGGTGTCGTGTATGTCGTTGAGGACCGCCACCGCCGCCGGCGCCGTCGATGCGGCCAAACCGAAGACCATCGTGATCACGCCCATCCCCTGACCCAACTCGTCGGTTCCGAACAGCTCGCTGCCGTAGATTCCTTGCAGCGGCGACGTCGCACCGATGCCAAAGCCGGCAACAACCACGTAGAGGAATCCGACCATTGGGTTGACCGCCCACCCCAGCAAGACCGCACCTGCGGCAATCGCAAGGAATGCCGCCTTCAGTGATCGGGCTGTACCCAACCAGTTCACCAGTTGTGTCACCGGTACCCGACCGAGGAATTGGGTGACGCCCCGCAGGCCGGCCAGCCAGGCCGCAGTGGTGAGGGTCAGGCCGGCGCTCACCATCACGGGCACCTGGTAGACCAGAATGATCCCGCTGGCCGCCCCGACGGCGGCGCTCGCCAGCGCGTAGCGCCGGACCGACGGACGGCGAAGCAATTCCGAAGACGGCGTCGGCACCCGGCGCAGCCGTTTTCCCGTCGGTGCGGGCAAGGCCAGGGCCACCGCCAGGAAGACCACCCCGGTGATCGTGGCAAGAATCCGCAGCGCTGAGCGCCACTCGAGACCGGTGACCAACCAGGCGGCCAAAGGGAGGTAGAGCGTGCTGGCGAAGGCGCCGTACAAGGTGACCAAGCCAACCGCCCGCGGAACGTCGGCGGGTGCGGTCCGTACCGCCACCGTCTGGGCCACGTGATAGAACCCGAACCCGGCCAGCACGGCTCCCCCCGCCGCGCTTGCGGTAATGAAGACCCACAGCGCGTCAGCCCACGCCGCGGTCCAGAAGGCGGCGGTGGCGAATAGACCTGTCGCAGCGAAGATCAGACGAGGCGACAGGGTGTCGACGGCTCGACCCCCATAGGGGGCGATCAGCGATCCCGCGATCCCGGCTCCGCCGAACGACGCAACCACCGAGCTCTGAGGCCAGCCCGTGTCGGCAACGATCGGATCGAGCAGCACCCCGAACGAGTAGTACCACGACCCGTAGGCGGCGATGGTGAGCACGCCGAGCAAGGACACGTTCCACCACGGAAACGGTTCGCGCGTCGAGGCCACAGCGGTCCTCCGGCGCTACCGGATCATCCGGCGAAACCGGTGATGCCACCGTCGACGGGGATTGTTGCACCGTTGATGTAGGCGCCGGCCCGGCTCGTCAGGAACAGCACTGTGCCGGCCATGTCTTCGGGGGTTCCGATTCGACCCATGGGCACGGTCGATTCGACCAGCTTTCGGCCGTCGCCGTCGAGGGCGGCGGCCATCATCCGCGACTCGAAGGGTCCCGGTGCGATCGAGTTGACGGTGACATGGTCTTTGGCCAGCCGGTGGCCCATGTGGCGAGCCAGCATGTGAATCCCGGCCTTCGAAGCCGAGTACGAGAAGTTGTCGACCCAGGTGGGCACGGCGATCCCGTTGATGGAGCCGGTCATGATCACCCGGGCCGGATCGTCGGCTGTGCCAGCCGCCTTGAGTTGGGGCAGCAACGACTGGGTGAGGAAGAACGGCGACTTCAGGTTGATGTCGATCACCTTGTCGAACCCGGATTCGGGCATCTCCCCCAGCGGTGCGACCCAGTTGGCCCCTGCGTTGTTGCAGAGGATGTGAAGCTTGTCTTCGCTCGTGGCGAAGGCGTCGGTGAAGCTATGGAGGCCTTCGGCGGTCGACAGGTCGGCCGGAATCGACACGCACTCACCGAACTCGCTGAGCTCCTGAGCGGCCTGATCGCACGCCTCGGCCTTGCGAGCGGTGATATAGACCTTGGCACCGCCCGACAGAAGCCCTTCGGCGATCATGTAGCCGATCCCTCGTGACCCGCCGGTGACGATGGCTGTCTTGCCGGCCACG
Organism: Acidimicrobiales bacterium; assembly: GCA_013003325.1. Classification (GTDB taxonomy): domain Bacteria; phylum Actinomycetota; class Acidimicrobiia; order Acidimicrobiales; family SZUA-35; genus JABDIY01. The sequence continues at coordinate 9,510 of JABDJU010000193.1, read as the reverse complement.
CTGAACAGTGCATTCACATCCATCGGCCGAGCCTACGGGAGCGGGCACCTGATCGCTGCTAGAAGGCGGCCTCCCGCCGCATCGGGACGTGGGCAATGCCGTCTTCGATGAACTCGTCGCCTGTGACCACAAACCCGAACCGCTCGTACCACTGGCGCAGGTAGCTCTGAGCGTCGAGTTCGATCGGATCTGAAGTGAGCCCGATCGCCCGCTGCACGAGCGTTGCGGCATAGCCCGCGCCGCGGTGTTCAGCCGCGGTGGCCACCCGCCCAATGCGGCGACACCCCGGATCGGTCAAGAGTCGCAGGGTGGCGGCAGGTTCGTGGTCCACCTCAATCCACAGATGGGTCGTACCGGGCTCGAGGTCGCGTCCGTCGAGCTCGGGATACGGGCAGTTCTGTTCCACCACGAAGACGTCGACGCGGAGCTTGAGCAGATCGTGAAGCTGAGCCGTGGTCAGGTCGACGGCATCGACCACATGAACGGTCATGAGGTCACTCACTTGCCCGCCATGCGGGCCCTCAGCCCTGCGACCATCTCGGTGAAGGCCCGCTCACCCATCGACCACACCTGGGTATCGAGCTCGTTGTCGACCGCGGCAGCTCCGTCGGCGATCGTCTGGGTGCGATGGATCGTGTCCTTGGTGCGCATGAGAAGCTCTCTGGGCGCCGACGCCGCTTTGGCCGCGATCGCTTCGGCCGTGGCGAGCAGTTTGCCGTCGGGCACACAGGTCCACGCCAATCCCACTTCGGCGGCCCGCTCCCCGTCGAGCACCTGACTGAACAACACCATCGCCTTCACCGTCTGAAGGTCGGTCTTGTTGCGGAGGCGCCACGTGTGCCCGCCGCCCGGACCGATTCCGATCTGAAGGAAACGGCTGTCGAACTTGGCCGACTCGGCAGCGACGACGAGATCACAGCACAGCACGGCGTTCATGCCCGCGCCCACGGCGGCACCGTTCACCGCCGCGATCGTCGCAAGCCGGCTTTCTGACATTCGAATGAACCCGGCGTACACCTTGCGCAGCCCGTCGTGGCCGGGATTGGCCAACAGCTCATCCAGATGGCCGCCGGAGCAGAACCCTTTGCCCGCTCCGGTGATGATCACCGAGCTGATCGATTCGTCGTCCTCCAATTCGTCGAGGGCGGCGACCAGCCTGGCACTCATGTCTAGGGTGAAAACGTTGCGCCGATCCGGATCGTTGAGGGTGAGGATTGCGTATCCGTCTTTGCGGTCGACCAGCACTGATTCCATGGCGGTCACCCTATTCTCTGATCCATGACCGCAGCGATTCATCGATGTCTGGAGCAGTGGCACGTCGCCATGCAACACGATGGGGGGCCCAAGCTCGACGCACTCGACAATCTGATCCACGACGGGTGTGTGTTCTACTCACCGGTGGTCTTCACCCCCCAACGGGGCGGCGAGATCACGCGGCTGTATCTGTTCGCGGCGGCGGCAACGCTGGGCGGTAACGACTTTCGCTATACCTCCGAGGTGGTCACCGGGAATCGTGCCGTTCTCGAGTTCGAGACGATCGTGGACGGCAAGACGGTTAACGGCGTCGACATCATCACCTGCGATGACGAGGGCCGAATCGTCGAGTTCAAAGTGATGGTGCGACCGCTGCAGGGAATGAACGCAGTGCACCAAGCGATGATGGCGATGCTCGAGCAGATGAGTCCGTGATGGGTTCGGTTCCCTTTCGCGAGGTCGATGTCTTCTGTACAGACGGGTTCGATGGCAACCCGCTCGCCGTTGTGCATGACGCCGACGATCTGACCACCGAGCAGATGCAGCGCATCGCCAACTGGACAAACTTTTCCGAAACCTCGTTCCTTCTGTCGCCCTCCGATCCCGTCGCCGACTACTACGTTCGCATCTTCACCCCGTTCGAGGAGCTCCCCTTCGCCGGCCATCCCACCCTCGGTTCAGCCCACGCATGGCTCGAGGCCGGAGGACGACCTCGCGCAGACCGCACGGTGGTGCAGGAATGCGGTATCGGGTTGGTCACGTTGAGCCTGCTCAGCAACCGTCTCGCCTTCGAGGCACCGCCGCTGATCCGCAGCGGCCAGACCGACGAAACCAGCCGGCTCCGCACACTGGCGGTGCTGGGGCTCGACGACGACGAGGTCGTGAACGTCGAATGGATCGATAACGGTCCCCGCTGGATCGGGGTCGAACTGGCCGACCCGGCACGACTCGCCACGCTGACGCCCAGAGCCGTCGACGACGACGAGGTCGACATCGCAGTCTTCTGCCTCGGCTCGAACCTCAGCGGCGTAGATATCGAGCTGAGGTGCTTCTTCTCAGCCGACATTCGGGAAGACCCGGTCACCGGGTCGGCCAACGCCGGCGTGGCGATGTACCTCAAAGCCCACGACAAGGTCGAGTTCCCCTACGTCGCGGCCCAGGGCAACCACATGGGTCGCAACGGCAGGGCGTACGTGAGCCAGGACGGCGACGGAGGACTGTGGATCGGAGGCGACACCACCACGCGTGTCGCCGGCGACATCTGGCTTTGAACGCCGCTAAAGGGGGCTCGGGTGCGCCGTCGATACACGTTATGACCGGCCGGGAAGGAGCACGACGTGGCAACCACGCACATCGACATCGCACAAGCAGAACCCGTATTGGTCCCTGCCTCCGATGGCCTCGAGGTGGCCAAGAAGCAGGAGCGCCGCGGGCGACGCTGGCTGATGTGGTCGTTCATCTTCTGCCCGTGTCATCTGCCCCTCTCGATGGCGGTGCTCGGTGTGATCTTCGGCGGCTCCGCCTTCGGTGCGCTCATCAGCCGCAACACACTCGGGGTCGGCATCGTGTTCGGAGTCATCTACGGCATCGGTCTGGCTGTCGGCTTCCGCCACTTGCGACGGGCTACCAAGGGCATCGATTGTTCAGACGGCCAGTGCGACATCGGCCGGGCGCCGGCCTAGGGGTCGTTTACGGCCGGGAACAGATCGGGACGATCGGCCGGTTTCTTCTACCATGACACCCGCCTTCACCCTGCCCGACAGCGACGGTGACGTGTGGTCGCTGGCCGAGCGGGCCGGCAAAACCGTTGTGTTGATTCTCCACCGACATATCCATTGACTGCCGTGTCGGGACCATGTCGTCGACGTGGCAACGAGAGCAGATGAGTTTGGGCCCGACGTGGAGTTTGCCTTGGTGACCTTCAGCGACCCCAAGTATCTGCGGGCCTACCGGGCCCGCACGGGGTGGACCTATCCGATCCTCGTCGATGTTGAACGCACTCTGTACCGCCGGTTCGGATACGGCAGGGGCTCGCTCGTCCGGGTGTATGGCTGGGCGGTTCTGCGGCGCTACTGGCGGATTCTTCGTCGCGACGGCCTGCGGGCCTACCACCTCGCGACCGAGGACACCCTCCAGCTCGGCGGCAACGTTGTGATCGGGCCCGATGGCCTCGTGTCATGGGTGTATCGGGGTGCCGGACCAGACGATCGGCCCCCGCTCGAGCAGATTATTGCCGAGGTCGAGAAAGCCCGGGCAAGCCGGCGTTAGGGCCTCTAACCTCGGGGTATGAGCGAACCGGTATCCGACGAAGTCCGTGTCCGGAGGGTGCCCGACCGGGCCAGCTACGACCGACAGGTGATCGATGACATCGCCGACGCCGGTCTCGTCGCCCACGTCGCAACCATTCGCGACAACACGCCGGTGATCGTCCCGATGTTCTGCGTGCGCGACGGCGACCATCTGCTGCTCCACGGCGCCCCGGCCGCCGGCGTGCTACGGCGAGCCGGTGCCGAGGGAGCCTCGATCTGTGTCGAGATGACCCTGCTCGACGGCATCGTGCTCGCTCGGTCGTCATTTCATCACAGCATGAACTATCGGTCGCTGGTGGTGATCGGGGTTCCCGAAGAAGTCACCGATCCCGCCGAGAAGGAGCAGGCCCTCGAAGCCTTCGTCGAACGATTGGTGCCGGGCCGACAGGCCGACCTTCGCCCGACCACCGGCAAGGAGATCCAGGGCACGGCGGTCTTTCGCCTGTCGCTGGAAAAGGCATCAGCCAAGGTCCGCACCGGTCCGCCGGTCGACGACGAGGAAGACTACGAACTCGACATCTGGGCCGGCGTTCTGCCCGTCGGCCACACCGTGGGATCCCCGATCGACGATCCCCGGCTTCGCGATGGGCTCATGCCGCCGGACAATGTCCTGCAACTGGTGACCGATTGAGGTCGCCAGTAGTGTCGGCCTCATGAAGGCCATCCGCATGACCCATACCGGCGGACCTGAGGTCCTTCAGTGGACCGAGGTCGACGACCCTTCACCGGCCGGTGACGAGGTTGTGGTCGAAGTCGCCGCCGCCGGTCTCAACTTCATTGATACCTACCACAGGACAGGGCTCTACCCGGTGCAGCTGCCGTTCATCCCCGGCCTGGAAGGTGCTGGCACCGTGGTGGAGGTCGGAACCGACGTCTCCGACTTCAACGTCGGTGACACGGTGGCGTGGTCGGGTTCGCCCGGAACCTACGCCGAGAGGGTTGCACTTCGGGCCGATCAGGTGGTGCCGGTCCCCGACGGCGTCGACCTCGACCAAGCCGCTGCCGTCATGCTTCAAGGCATGACTGCCCATTACTTGGTCAAGGACACCTTTCCGCTCGGGGAGGGCGACAAATGCCTGATTCACGCCGGTGCCGGCGGCGTGGGATTGCTCCTCATCCAGATGGCCAAGATGTGTGGGGCCACGGTGTTCAGCACGGTCGGGAGCCCTGAGAAAGCTGCACTGGCCGAAGCGGCCGGCGCCGACCACGTGGTGCTGTATCGCGACGTCGACTTCGCCGACGAGATTGAAAAAGTGGCCGGTGTGCGGGGTCTCGACGTGGTGTACGACGGCGTCGGCAAGACGGTGTTCACCAAGAGCCTCACGCTGATCCGGGCCCGGGGCATGATGGCGACGTTCGGAAACGCGTCAGGGCCGGTAGATCCGATCTCGCCGCTCGACCTCGCCCCTTCGCTGTTCCTGACCCGGCCGAGCCTGTTCCACTACATCGCAACGCGAGAAGAACTTCTGGGCCGCAGCGGCGACATCTTCGAATGGATCTCGGCCGGCAAACTCAACGTGCGGATCGGGGCCAGGGTCCCGGTATCGGAAGCGGCGAGTGCCCACGAGATGCTCGAGGGGCGACAGACCACCGGAAAGGTGATCCTGCACCACGGCTAGGGGCGCTGCGCCCGCAGCTCAGCTGATGATCTGAGGAAAGCCGGCCTCGGCTCGCGTCTCGGCCCAGTCGGTATCGGAACCGCCCGGCAGAGGCTTGGGTCCGGAACGACCCTGAAGCGTATTCAATAGCTTGCGAACCGCCAGCGCCAGGGCGATCAGGGCCGCACTGACCAGCCCGAGCCGAAGCGTCGACCCAAGGATCGACCCGATCGCCGAGTCAACAGCGATGCGCTCGATCGCGCCCTCGGCGTCAGCCACCACATCGGCCCTCACCGACTGCAGAAGGAGTGCAACGAGAACGGCAAACCCGATCCCGACCGAGCCGATGAACGCCAGCGGCATCGGGGATCGAAACAGCGCTAGAGCCAGCACGGCGCATGCCAGGCCGGCGATCAGCCCGACGGCTGCCACCCGGTCCGTGTCCCGTCGAAACTCTCGAATCTGATTCCAATCCTCGCTGTTGAACTCATCGGTGAGGACGAAGAAGTCCGCCGGTAGACGGTCGATCGCAACGGCTGTAGCGGAATCGAGATCCGACGTAATGGCGGCGACAGCTGGTCCGAGATCAACGGTCAACGCGACCGCCTCGCCTGGTTCGGCGGAACGAACCTCATCGAAGGCGCCCTGGTAGGCAGCGGCGAATTCTGGGGTCTGCACCGCTAGCTCGGCGGCGCGCCGGGCGGGCTCCTCCCACTCAGCACCGAAGGCGGTTTGCAGCGCTGCCTCACGACCGGGCTGTTCGGCGAACCAGTCCACGATCTCGTCAGCGATCTCGGCTCTGGCTTCAGGGTCCTCGATGACATTGGCTGCGACGTCGTCGGCGAAGTCGTCTTCGGTCAGCGCCGCCACTGCCCAGATGTACGACACGGCGACGAGGCTCAACGCAGCGACCAGAGCACACAGCGAACCCAAGAACTTGGCCATGGTCCATGATCGATGCAATTTGGCCCGAACTGGAGCTTCGAGACCGAATTCGCTGCGACTGGACTACGGGGTTAGGTTCGCTCCGTGGCCATCGACTTCACCCTCGACCCCGAACTCGAACAACTGCGTCTGAAGGTCCGAGGCTTCATCGACCGAGTTATCGCTCCGGCCGAAGCCGAACTGCTCGCCCTCCGCGACAGCGACAAGGGCAGCTACATCTCGAAACTGATCGGGCTTCGCAAGACGGCTCGGGCGGAAGGGCTTTGGCTGCCGCACATGCCCGAGGATTGGGGTGGCATGGGGCTCGGACATGTGGAACTTGCGATGGTCCAGGCTGAGGCCGCCAAGGCGTACTACGGACCGTGGGCGCTGAACTGCCAGGCACCGGATGAAGGCAACATGCACACGCTGTTGCACTGGGCCACGCCCGAACAAGCCGCCCGGTACCTGCGGCCGCTGTGCGACGGGAGGGCCACGTCATGCTTCGCGATGACCGAACCCGAGGTAGCGGGGTCAGACCCCACCCTGATCAGGACCCACGCCTACCAGGACGGTGATGAATGGGTCATCAACGGACACAAGTGGTTCATCTCCAACGCCCATCGGGCATCGTTCGCCATTCTGATCGTCCGCACTGAGGACGAGCCCGATGAGCCTCGAGCGGCCAACACCGCCTTCCTCGTCGACATCCCGTCGGAGGGGTGGCGCGAGGTGCGCCAGATCGAGACGATGCACGGGTCCACCGGCCACTCCGAGATCGAGATCGAGGACCTTCGCCTCCATCAGTCCCAGATGCTCGGAGGGAGGGGTCAAGGGCACCTCTTGGGCCAATATCGGCTCGGTCCGGCCCGGTTGGCTCACTGCATGCGGTGGATCGCTCAGGCCGAAACCGCTCTCGACATGATGGTGGCTCGTTCGCTCGACCGGTTCAGCCACGGATCCCTGCTGGCCGAGAAGCAGGGAATTCAGTGGATGATCGCCGACTCAACAGTCGAGCTGTACCAATGCAAACTGATGGTGCTGCACGCCGCCTCCAAGATCGACGCCGGCGACGACTTCAAGAGCGAGGTCTCGATGGCCAAACATTTCGTGGCCAACACCCTCAACCGGGTCATCGACCGATCGATTCAGGTTCATGGTGCCCTGGGCTACAGCACCGACACCCCGCTGGCCCACATGTACCAACAAGCTCGCTGGGCCCGGTTCGCCGACGGCGCCGACGAGGTGCATCAGATGCGCATCGCTCAGCGCACCATCGCCGCCTGGAAGAACCATGGCAGCACCCGTACAGCGACGGGCGACCTGCCGCTTTGATCTTCTAGCTGCAGCAGGTGCTCTCGCCCGAGGAAAGAACGACGTTCTCAAACTGCTCAGCATCGGCGTTCTTCACGTACCACTCCCACCTGGTGTCGGGGCCGTGCACCCAGGTCTCGGTCTTGGCCGCGTAGCAGCAGAGGGTGTCGTCGACGCCGGTGGTGTCGAGCCCGCTCTCGGCGATGCGCCGCTCAGCCGCTTCCACCTGCTCGGCCTGCTCCACTTCGACGCCGAGATGATTCAGCGTGCCTCCAGCGCCGGGCGATTCGAACAGAACCAGTTTGAGCGGCGGGTTGGCAACCTCGAAGTTGGCATAGCCGTCGCGGACTTTGGCCACTGGGGTGTCGAACATCTTCTGGTAGAAGTCGATCGACTCGGCCAGATCGTTGACGTTGAGAGCGAGTTGGAGGCGCATCGGAGTACCTTTCGGGGTTCGGGACTTCATTTCGACCGATGTCGATATGAACAGTAGAGCGGATATATCGACCGATGTCAATATGTTTGCTATGATTCTGGCATGGCTGAACCGTGTTGTGTACCGATCACCACGTCACAACTCTCCGAATCCGAGGCCGACACCCTCGCATCCCTGCTGAAGGCGCTCGCCGATCCGGTCAGACTGCGAATCGTCAGCATCATCGCCAACTGCGGTGAGGCGTGCGCCTGCGACCTGCCGGCCGTGCTCGGTCGTAGCCAACCAACCGTGAGCCACCATCTGTCGCTGCTCGTCAGCGCGGGAATCCTCGATCGTGAACAGCGGGGTAAGTGGGCGTGGTTCAAGCTCAATCGCGATCGGATCGGTTCGATCACCGCGGCGCTGGCCTAGGGCCGCTCACAGGAACGGCAGCGAGCGAATCGTGGCCGTGGCAGGCCCGCTCGGCCCATCGACTTCAACCGGGTGGCCTGCCTCGACGACCTCGGCCTTGACCTGCCCAAGCCCGATAGTGGCGTGAAGCCGGGGTGAACGAACCATGGCCGACAGGGTGCCGACCACTTCACCGTTGCGACGGATCGGGGTGCGAACCGGGGTCATGGGGGATCCGGCTCCATCGTCGTCGATCACCAGCCCGACCATCAGCCGAGCCGGACCCTCGGCTGCGACCGCGGCGAGGGCGTCCTTGCCGATGAAGTCCGCATCGATATCGGGGTTCACAAACCTGCCCATGAGGGCCTCATAGGGATTTGAGTCAGGCGTGGTGTCGCCGCCCCACGACAACAGGCCACTCTCGACCCGCTCGATTGCATTGGGGGCTCCCGGACCGATGTCGTACCGGCGACCGGCTTCGGCCACCCGATCCCACAACTCGTCGCCGCGAGCACCATCCTGCAGGAACAGCTCAAACCCGCCCTGTTTGCTCCACCCCGAGCGACACACAACTATCGGAATGCCATCGAGCGAGGTCTCGGAGAACCAGAAGTACTTCAGTGATCGCACCGATTCCCCGATCAACTCAGCGACGAGGTCCTCAGCCTTCGGTCCCTGGATCGCCAGCGGCGAAACGTCCGGTTCGGTCACCTTGACGTCGAACCCCCGTTCGGCGGCGACGGCCTTACACCAGAGCAGCATGTCCGAATCGGCCAGCGAGAACCAGTAGCGGCCGCCGCTCAGTTTGAGCAGTACCGGGTCGTTGAGGATCGCTCCCGCATGGTCACACATCGCCACGTACTTGCCCTGACCCTCGACCATCGACGAGAGATCACGCGACGAAAGGTACTGCGCACACTCGTCGGCATCGGGGCCCTCGATCTGTACCTGGCGCTCGGCAGCAACGTCCCACATGGCTACACCGTTGACCAACCGGTCGTATTCGGCCTTGACATCGCCGTAGCTGGTCGGCATCAACATCTTGTTGTAGACCGTCCACGAGGTGGCCCCAGCGGCAACGGTGGACTCGAAGTACGGCGAACGACGAATCCTCGGGCTTGTGGAGAGATGCATGCCGGGGATTGTGGCCGATTTTGCGCGCCATCACACGCCTCTGGACCGTGCGCTCGTCGGTTAGCATTTCGCCCGTGAGGGAATCGCAGATCGGATGGTTCTTCGTCGCCGTCCAGGTGATCCTGCTCGGTGCTGTGATCTTGCTCCCGAC
>JABDJU010000175.1 GCA_013003325.1 Acidimicrobiales bacterium | reverse complement strand
GATGTACGGTTGGAAAAAGCGCTTGAGCAGGGGGGTGAGGGGTTGCAGTATCGAATGCTCGGCCCACTCGAGGTCTCCCGGGATGGCGAGGTGTTTGATCTCGGCGTGCTCAAACAGCGCGCCCTGCTTGCGCTGCTGCTGATCAACGCCAACGAGGTGGTGTCGACCGATCGCATCATCGACGAGCTGTGGGGTGACGGTGCCGGCCGAAATCGCGAGAAGGCGCTTTGGCCGGTGGTGTCGCGCCTCCGTGCCGTTTTGGAGCCCGAGCGAGAGAAACGCAGCGAGGGTTCAATCCTTCTCAGCCGTCCCCCCGGATACCTACTGGCGGTCGACGCTGAAGACATCGACGCCACCCGGTTCGAGTCGCTGGCCCAGGAAGGTCGATGGCTGCTCGAGACCGACCCGGCAGCGGCATCGATAGCGCTGAGCGAGGCGCTCGGACTCTGGCGGGGCCATGCGCTGGAAGAGTTCATGTACGAGGCGTTCGCCGAAGCCGAGATCACCCGGCTCGAAGAAGTACGGCTGGCGGTACTGGAAGACCGCATCGATGCCGACCTCCGAACCGGGCGGGCCCGGGAACTGATAGGCGAGCTCGAATCGCTCGTGCGTCAACACCCGACCCGGGAGCGGATGACGGGCCATCTGATGCTGGCGCTGCATCTTTCGGGCCGTCAAGCCGATTCGCTTCGCGCCTTTGGGGCGTACCGGCGTCACCTGAGCGACGAACTGGGCCTCGAACCCTCGGCCGAGATGAGTCGTCTTGAAGAACGAATCCTGCTCGACGACCCGGAGTTGCGCCAGGTCGGCGTCGTTCGGGCGCTGGCCGGGCGTCCCGAGCCCGGGCTCTCGGTACGGGGCTACGAGCTGCGAGAACAGATCGGTGCCGGCGCCGTGGGCAACGTCTACCGCGCCTACCAGCCCGCCGTCGGCCGGGAGGTTGCGGTGAAGGTGATCCGCCCCGAGCTGGCCAACGACCCGTCGTTCGTGCGTCGGTTCGAAGCCGAGGCTCAGCTGATCGCCCGCCTCGAACACCCCCGGATCGTCCCGGTGTACGACTACTGGAGAGAGCCTGACGCGGCGTACCTCGTGACCCGCCGCTTCGAGCGGGGCAGCCTCGCCGAGCTCCTGGGGGCGGGTGAGCTGACGGCTGCAGACGCGATGAAGTTGATCGGTCAGGTCGGGGCAGCTCTGGCGGCCGCCCACCGTCAGGGGGTGGCCCACGGTGATCTCAAACCGGAGAATGTGCTGATCGACGGCGAGGGCAACGCCTTCCTCGCCGACTTCGGCATGTCGTGGTCGGCCGGTGAAGCCGCCGACTTCGCACCGCCCGAACTGCAGGCGGGGGAGGACGCCTCGGTTGCCGCCGACATCTACTCCCTCGGCCGCCTGATTGAGTTCACGTTTCCAGAGACCGAGACCGGCGTGGCTGCGGCGGTCGACCGCGCCACCGCCCAGGATCCCGCCGCCCGCTACAGCGACGTCGACTCCTTAGTCGAATCCCTGGCGGCTGCGGTGGGCACCACCTCAGACAGCTACCACGAAGATGTCGTCAACCCCTACCGGGGACTTCACGCCTTCGACGAGAGCGACGCCAGTCGGTTCTTCGGTCGGGAACGGCTCATCGAGCGGGTCCTTGCCCGACTCGGCCACCGGGGACCCCAGGGCCGGTTCCTGGCCGTCGTCGGACCGAGCGGATCGGGCAAGTCGAGCGTCGTTCGAGCCGGCGTCGTGCCGGCGCTACGTACCGGAGCGGTCCCGGGTTCGGATCGATGGTTCATCGCCACCATGATCCCGGGTCGGCACCCGTTCGAGGCCCTCGAGGAAGCTGTCCGATCGATCGCCATCGACCCGCCGGCCGATCTTCTGGAACGACTGTCCACCGACGGCATCGCCGCAACCGTCGCTGCGGTGCTGCCCGACCAGAGTGCACAGGTTGTGTTGGTCATCGACCAGCTCGAGGAGCTGTTCTCCCTCGCCGCACCGGACGAGGCCGACCGCTTCATGACCGCCATCGCAGATGCGGTGGCCGATCGGCACTCCCCGGTCAAGGTGATCGCCACTCTCCGAGCCGACTTCTACGACCATCCCCTTCGCCACGGCGCCCTCGGTGAGCTGGTGCGGCTCGGCACCGAAGTGATCACGCCGATGACAGCCGACGAACTCGAACGAGCCATCACCAACCCCGCCGCCGAGGTCGGCGTGACATTCGAATCGGGTTTGGTGGCCGCCATCGTTGATGAGATGGCCGGTCAGTCGACCGCACTTCCACTTATGCAGTACGCACTGACCGAACTGTTCGAACGCCGCTCGGGCTCTACCCTGTCACTGGAGGTCTACCGGGAACTCGGTGGAGTCGCCGGTGCACTGGCCCGCCGCGCTGATGGCACGTTCGATAACCTCACGGCCGAGGACCAACGCCTCGCCCGCCAGACGTTCCTGAGATTGGTCACCCTCAACGACGACGGTGCCGACACTCGCCGCCGGGCGATGATCAGCGAGCTGAACGATGCAGGGAGGGCCGACACCGCTCCAATGCTCGATGCGTTCGGCCGCCATCGGCTGCTCACCTTCGATCGCGACTCGATCACCCGGGGCCCAACGGTCGAGATTGCCCACGAGGCGCTTATCAGCGAGTGGTCACGGCTGCGTCGCTGGATCGATGAGGCCCGGGTCGACATCCAAGCCGAACGTCAACTGGCGGCCGCTCATCAAGAATGGGAGTCGAGCGGCCACGATCCAGACTTCCTGCTCGCCGGCGCTCGGTTGGCTCCCTACAAGGGCTGGTCGGAGCAGCCGCCCGTCCCCCTCACCGCCTCGGAACGGAACTACCTAACGGTTTCACTGGACGCGTCAGAGGCCGAACTCGAAACCGAGCGACGACGAGTTCAACGCTTGCGACGGCTCGTCACCGGAGTGGGCGTCGTGCTCGTGATCGCCCTGATCGCCGGCGGGGTTGCGTTTCAACAGCAACGACGGGCGTCGGCTGAAACGGATCGGGCCCAGCTGGCCAGCCTGATCAGCCGATCGGCAGCCGCCATCACCGACGACCCGGAGCTCTCGGTGCTACTGGCCCTCGAAGCTCATGAGCGGGCGCCTGGCGACGACACCCGCCGCGCCCTCTTCGCTGCCCTCAGCGGAGCGGGCACAGCCAACAAGGTGCTCAGCCGGCAGCCGCTGGTCGGCGACTGCGACTTCACCAACGCCCAGAGCAGCTTCTACACCACCACCGCCCCCGGTCTCGTCGCCGGCGGCCCGATCCAGCTCCAGGTCATCGACGGGCAGGCGGTAGCGCGCGACGTCGTCACCGGGCAGGAGGCCAGCATGGGACCGATGCCCTTCCCCTGCGCCCTGGGCGGACGGATGGGCGATACCGGCGGCGCCGGCGACATCGAGGGCCGGCTCTTTGTCGGCCCGGATTACGTCGAGCTCGACGTCCGCGGCAGCATGCTGGGGGCAACATCGAACCGCGCCATCGTGGCCGCCGAGGGACCCGACGGCGTGAAGGTGCGGGTGTACGACATGGCGGGCCAGCCGGTTGGCGAACCGATTGCAGCCACGTTCGGGGCCCAGACGGCGATGAACGGCGACGGTTCTCTGTTCGCCACCAGTCTTGGCAACTCCGAAGGTCGGGCTACCGACGGCACCATCTATGTAATCGACACCGAAACCGGCACAACGGTGCTCGCCATCCCCGCACCGATTGCCTCGGCCCTGGGCTTTGATCCGTTCACTGGTGCTCTCATCGCCGCCCTGGCCGACGGCACGATCGTCACCTTCGATTTGAGCACTGGCGACCGACTCTCGCAGGTGGCGGCGCCGGAAACGTTCGGCTATGTGGCGGCGGGCGCTCGGGCCGACGGATCGCTGGTGATGGTGTCTCGATCCAGCATCGAAGTGATCGATCGTGATACCGGATTGGTCGGCCGCCCCTTCGCCATCCAAAACGTGACTCGTGCATTCGTGAGGCCCGATGGGCTCGTCGTCACGATCGGTAACGCCGGCCAAGCAGATGTGTGGGACCTTGATGCAAATGCCGTGGTGGAACGTTCCTATGACGTGTTGCCTAGAGGCTGGATCGCCACCGTGGAAGGCGTCGCAGCCGTTCTCGTTGAACACTCCGATTCTGAGCCCGAGGCTGAAGTCATCGATTTGGCCACCGGCCAACGAACCCAACCCGACCTGACGATGCCGGACGGATCGACGTTTCCCGCTGTTGCCGCCTATCCGGCCACCGAGGGCGTGTGGGCGGTATCGAGAGACTTTCGGCTCGCCCGCTGGCGGAATGGCGAGCTGGTCGATGAGCTCTACCTCGGATCCGAACCGGGAGTAGAAACCGACTGGTATCCCGGCGGCCGCCCGTACAACGGGAGCTTCGCCATCTTGGGTTTGCGAGGCAATTTTTCCGATCAGTCGGTGGTGCGTGGCGGCGGCGCGGTCGAGGCCTCGTTGGTGCGCCTCGACGATTCGGCCCCGGGAGCGGCTGAGAACGTTGTGACCGTCGAGACCACCATCGATCCTGCCGATCCGTTTGGCATGGCCCATCCGAGCCCGGATGGTGGGCTGATCGTGATCGACGATCTGGGATTGCTCACCGAATACGGCCCCGACGGGGAAATTGTCCGTCAGATCGAAACCGGAGCTTCCAGCCCCGTCTCGATGACGATCGATCCGACCGGGGCTCGGCTCGCGACCTCGTCAATCAATGGGGGAGTGTTCATCGTCGACCTGTTCACCGACGCTGTCGAGTTGGTGCCCGGCAACTACATCGCATCGAGCCTCGGGCTCAACGAAGATGGATCGACGCTCGGCATCTCGGTCTGGGGCGGCGAGGTGCGCATGTACGACCCCGGGTCTGGTGAGATACCGACGCTCATCTGGGACAGCACCGGCACATTCGGCGCCGAGCCGGGATGGTTCGACGCCCAGAACAACTCGCTGTGGTTGCCGGCGTCGGGAAAGGTGCTCGAGATCCCGCTCGATCCGGCGCGTCTGGTGGCTAAGGCGTGCGAAATCGTGGATCGTGACCTCACCCAGGACGAATGGGACCGCTACGTGTCAGACGGCCAACAGGCCCGCTCGGCCTGCGCAGACGGCTGAAAGCCCTGCTCAGAAGGCTGACCTGACCCACTGCAAGCCCACCGCAAGTTACCGCAATCCGGTGCGAAGGAGGCTCGGTCAGTGTTCGTGATGCAACAGGAGCCCCGAACGGTTCGGGGCCGAAAGGAACATCATGAACGTCCAACTCAAGGAACGGCCCAACGCCGAAACCCTTCCCAGCAAGAACGGGCAGGTCCCCGTCGAACGGCGGGCACCGCAACCACAGCAGCCGAAGCGTTCGAACCGCAAGACAATCATGCTCGCTTCGGGCGTCGCAGCCGTCACTGCCGCACTCGGCGTGTTGGTTCTCAACAACTCGCCTTCAGATATCAGCCCCGTTGGTGAAACTCCGAACAGCGTTGTGGTCGCACCGGATCACTTCTCACCGGGTGGCAACTCGCTGGCCCCGAGCCGTCCCGCAGGTGTTGCTGCCGACCCCGACCCCTTCTCACCCGGAGGGAACTCGCTCGCTCCTTCTCGCCCGGCTGGAACCAGAGCGCTTCCTAGCGACTACTTCACCCCGGGAGGTCATTCCCTGTCAGACGGATCTTGATGAATCCATGCGAAGAGATATTGCCAGCGTCGGGAGTGTTGTTCTATCGCACTCCCGACGCTACGCGTTGTGAGCAAACTCCGCACTGGAGAAGACCCGCTCGAGCCTCGTCGACGTGCCTAGAAAGTGTTGCTCAGCAACACCTTCGGCACGTGTCGTCGATGGATCGGTGGGTCTGCCTCTTGCGCGGTCGAACGCGAACTCTCAGCCAGTTCTGAGGTGCCTCGCAGGCTGCTCTCAGACCCAATTTCTACGGTC
>JABDJU010000022.1 GCA_013003325.1 Acidimicrobiales bacterium | reverse complement strand
CTCTACTTCCACACGGTCAGGGCCCTTTCGACCATCGGCACGGTCTACCGAGCCGAAGGGATCGAACGCTGCGTCGCCGACATGAGCCGGGGAGTGGAGCCATGGCTGGCGCGACGGTCGGCCCGGTTTCGTCAGCGGTGGCGTCGCCGTCGCCGCGATGCTGCCAATGCCGGGATTGAGATCGAGACCGTCGCCTCCTCCGATGGACTCATGGACCGATTCCTGGAGATCGAAGCGGCCGGCTGGAAGGGAGAAGCGGCCGAGGGCATCACCTCGCCTGGCATGCAGGCCACCTACCGCGAAATGATCGACCGGCTGGCCGCGAACGACCGACTGCGGGCGGCGATCGCCACCCAGGACAGCAACGACGTGGGCTTCATCCTGGGCGGGGTACGGTCCGGCGTCTATCGGGGCCTGCAGCTCTCCTACGCCGAGTCGGTGGCCCAGCTCGAAGTCGGCCATCTTCTCCAGAGCCACGAGATCGAACGCCTCGGCGACGCTGTGCACACCTACGACCTGGGCATGGACATGGAGTACAAGCGGCGCTGGGCCGACGAGGTGCGTTCCACCGTGGTGGTGATCGTGCACCGTTCGCCCTAGCGGCTCAGACCTCGACCCATCGGGCCGGTGGTCGGGGCCTGGTGGGCGGGGTTGGGCGCCGGCCGGGATGGTCGGTTCGAGACGGATCGGCCTCGTAGTCCCGCAGCTGAACCAACCATCGGTCATAGCTCCAGGCGTAGGAGTTCATGCCGAGCTGATACCGCGCCAATTCGGCCGCGTACCCGGCAACGATGTCGGCCCGGTATCGACACTGTCCGGCGAGCTCGATGAGTGCGTCGGCGTCCAGCCCGCAGGTGGCGGTGGTCTGAGCGAGGAACGCCTCCAACTCCAGGGTGAGTTGCCCTCCGGTCACTACCTGTGAGCCGAGCGCACCCGAGATCGAGCCGGAGATCGGCTGCAGCACGTCGACTGCGTCTTCGAACAACGCAGCTGCTCCGAGGAAGTCGGCCTCGGTCGGCACGGGGCTAGCCGACGGTCATGCCGCTCATGGCGGCCTCGAGGTTGGCCTGCTGGGTTGTGACGGCGTTGCTCATCGAGGTGGCCGATTGGGCGGCCGCATCGAGCGCGGCACGAATCTCACCGGCGTAGGCCTCGATCTGTTCTCCCATCTGGGCGATCGTGACCTTGAGATTGCTGAAGGTCTCGTTGGTGTTGGTCTGGGCCGAGGTCATCGCTGCGTCGAAGTCGTAGTAGTGGGTTTCGAAGGTCGTGCGGTTGGGGCCGGTCCAATCGACTCCGGCCAGCTCGGACCGGGATCGACCGATCGCGGCGACCAGTTCCGACATCGCTGCCTCGATGGAGGCTCGGGTTGCTTCAGCGATGTCGTTCATCTGGGCGACTGCGTTGCCGGCGACCTGTTGCGCATCGCCGTTGGCATCGATGATGTCGGTTGAGGTCTGGCCCAGTGCCCGGGCCAGTGATTCGAGTTGGTCGATCGATGCACCGATCATGATGGTCTCTCCTGTGTTCGTTGACGTTCGTTTAACTACGGATAAGTGACTGTACTGCTCGAAATCTGAATGTAAATAGACGAAATAGGAGTTGGGAATGTCTGCCCAACGAATCGCTGGATGCCGTCGGATGGGAGCACTAGCGTCGCTTCATGAACCAACGCCCGGTCGCCATCGTCACCAACGCCTCGGACTACGTGGGGCCAGCGCTCACCAGAAAGCTGGCCCGGGCTGGCTTCGACCTGGTGCTCGGTGACCCCGACGACGACCTGGTCGATGAGGTCGAGGAACTGGGCGTCGGATGCTGGATCGCCGACAACGTGAAGAACCTGGCCGAACCCACGGCCGCTCCTCGGCTGGTCGACCTCGCCATGGATGCCTATGACCGGATCGACTCGGTGGTGTTTTTCGGCGGGGAGGTGGTGACCGGCAGCTTCATGAAGAGTTCCGACGAAGACCTCGAACGTGTCCTGAAGGGCAATATCGAAGCGGTGTATCGACCGCTGCGGGTCTTTCTGCCACCCTTGGTGGAGCAGGGGAGCGGTCAGGTGCTGGCCATAACCAGCGCATCGGCGCTGCGGGTAACCCCCGGTGCACCGCTCTACTCAGCCACCCGAGCGGCGGCCAACATGCTCGTGCGCAACGTGGCCGCCGAAGTCGCCAAGAGCGGTGTGCAGGTGAACGCGGTCGGAACCAACTTCATGGACTTCCCCGGCTTCTTGGCAGCGAGCGGGGCCAATGATCCGGAGGTGCGTCGTCACGTCGAGGCGATGACACCGATGGGTCGCCTCGGCTCGATGGAAGAGTTCGCCCACTTCTGCATGGCCTTTCTGGACGGCACCGCCCGGTTCCATACCGGCCAGACCGTGGGCTTCGACGGCGGTTGGAGCGCCTAGACCCGCTGCTGCTGGCGGAGCCGTTTGCGTTCCACCGAGCGTTCCCATTTCTTCTGCCGGCTCCGACAGGCCTTGCGACAGAAACGATGGTTGGCGCTGCGCCGTTCGAACAGTTCGCCGCAGCGCCAGTAGCGACACTCGGCCAGTCGCTCGGGGTCAACGTCCTCAAACGGCGCCCACGGTTCGTTCGATTGGGCATCGGTGGGTTCGATCCAACTAGTTAAGCCGTGAATTAGGGTGCAATTGATGAAGAGCGAGAAGTTCATACGACGGGCCCAGACATTCGTTGGTGACGCCGGCACCGTGGACCAGGTGGTGGTGATTCAGAAGAGGCCGTTGAGCGCCATCATCGCCGGCCTTGGCGCGTTCATCGGGATTGCGGTGATTCTCAACTTGCTCGGCGTCTCAAACATGCTCGTTGTGGGAGCGTTGGGCGGCGCCGCTCTCGGCGGCGTGATGGCCTCGCTGACCGAGAACTACTACCTCGCCGGTGTGGGCGACGAGGTTCAGATGCTTCAGCTCGCCAGCTGGACCGGGCGGCCTGAACGATTGGTGAAGACCTTGCCCCGCCCGATCGACGTCACCCCGAGCAGGGGTCTGCTGGTCAAGAGCATGGTGATCGACGACGAGAAGTTCATCTTCAGCAAGCTGTTCGAAGACGAGCTTGCCTCACTGCAGGATTCCTGATCATCGTGACGCGCCAGCGGCGGACCGGCTGAACCGATCCACCGTGGCGAAGACGGGATATTGGCTACGCGTGGCTGATTGCGTCGAGCACGTCGAGCTTGCTGGCCCGGCGAGCCGGGAACGCCGCCGCCAGCAGACCGGCCAGGCCACAGACCACGACCAGGATTGCGATCCTGGAGACCGGGAAGGCCAGCGTCGACACGAAGCTTTCGGGCAGGGCGGTCACGACGCCCCACCCGAAGATCAGGCCGAGCCCGATCCCCAGGATTGAGCCGAAGAGCGCTACCTGGGCTGCTTCCCAGCGGATCATGCGGCGTGTCTGGCGCCGTGACATGCCGACCGCTCGCAGCAGTCCGATCTCCCGGGTGCGCTCGAAGACCGACAGGGCCAACGTGTTGGCGATGCCGACCAGGGCGATGATGATCGCCAGAACCAACATGGCGTTGATGGCCACCAGCAGTGAGTCGATCTGTCCTTGGATCGTCTCCCGGAAGTCTGTCTGGTTCTCGAACGGTGCCTGCGGGTACCGCTGAGCGAGCTCGGCGAGCGTTGCGTCGGCGACATCGATCGACGTGCCATCGGCAACCGATACCGCTGCCCACCAGTTGACCACCTCACCGAACCGGCTGTCCCAATCGCTCATGTTGATCAGGTAGCTCTCGTCCATGATGGTGCTCGAGGTGAAGATCGCCGAGACCGTCATCGATTCGGTGGTTCCCGATGGGAACGTGACCGGGATCGAGTCGCCAACGACATAGCCGTGCTCGGTCGCCTCGTCTTCGTGGATGGCCACAACATCGGATCCGGCGGTCAGCGCTCCGGCCGCCAAGCCGAGATCGAACAGGTCGTCGGTCGCCTCCAGGTCGGTACCGATCACGCCGTCCACGTCGTCGCCGATGCGGATCTGGTCGTAGCGGTAGGGGGCGATCGCATCGAAGTGGCCCGAGGCCTCCAGGTCTTCCAGCAGCATCGGATTGATCGGAACCTCGGGAGCGCTGATGTAGTCGGCCTTCACTTCACTGGCCAGTGTTTCGGAGATGCTTTGCTTGATCGATTCACCGACCACGAGGGCGGTGGTGACCAGTGCGAGCCCGACCATCAGCGATGCTGCGGTGCTCGCCGTGCGGCGTGGGTTGCGACCCGCATTCTGAGTCGACAGCGAGCCCGCGGTGCCGAGCACGCGGACGGGCAGGCCCAGAGCGCTGATCACCGGGGCGGCCACGGCTGGGCTGGCGAAGGCGAGGCCGACGAAGGTCAGGACGCTGCCCGATCCCAGGATTGCGATGCGGGCTCCGCTGCCCTCGATTTGGCCGAACAGGCCGAAGGCTCCTAGCAGCACTCCGGCTGCCATGACGGCTGCCCCGGTGAGGTTGCGGCGCAGATCGGACGCCTTCGGGGCATCGACGCTGTCCTGCATCGCCGCGATCGGTGCCACCTTGGCTGCCTTGCGGGCCGGGCCGAGCGCCGACACCATGGTGACGCCGACGCCGACCACAACCGCAACGATCAGCGTCCGGGGGGCCAGGATCAGCGGCGAGTCGGGGAGCGACGCGCCAAGGGCGTCGAACATGGCTCGCAGGCCATAGTTCAGGCCGAGGCCACCGAGGATGCCGAGGCCCGAGGCGACGACGCCGACGATGAAGGCTTCGGTCATCGTGGACCTACGAACCTGCTTCGGGCTGGCACCGATGGCTCGCAGCAGGGCGAGTTCTTTGGTGCGCTGGCCCAACACGATCGCGAAGGTATTCGCGATGATGAAGATCGACACGAACAAAGCGACGCCGGCGAAGCCGAGCAGGATGTTGTTGAAGATGTTGATGCCCTCGTTGAAGTCGGCCTTGGCGTTGTCGAGTAGCTGGGCTTGGTCGATCGCTTCGGTCTGGGCCGGCAGAACCGAACTGACCGCAGCCTGGACGGCGGTGGGGTCGGCGCCGCTCTCATATGACACGAGGATCGAGTCGTACTGGCCGGTCCGGTTGAACAGCTCCTGGGCGGTCTCCATCGGGTACTGGCTCAGGATCGCTCCGAGTGTGGAGTTGGATTCGCCGAAGCGGCTGATCCCAACCAGCTCCATGTCGACCTCACCGTTGGGGGTGACGATGCCGTAGGTGCTGCCCACTTCGAAGCCGTTGTCGCGAGCGGCGTCTTGATCGAGGGCGAACTCGTACCCGCTCGCGGGGGCACGGCCTTCCACGATCGTGAAGCTGCTCAACGCCGGATCATCCACCCACGACATGCCGATGAGCGGCGGTCCAAAGGTGGTGAGCGGTGTGCCGTCGGCGGTGACGGGCTGGATGTTGTCGTTTTCGACGAACCCGACGGCGTTGGCGACACCGTCGATTCCTTCAACGGTTGTCTCGAGGTTTTCCTCGAGCGGCTGGGGTGTGCCGAACTCGGAGCTGGGTTCGATCACCAGATCGGTTCCGCCGACGATCTCTTCCGACAGCGAGCCGAAGCTGCTGCGGAGGCCGTCGCCGAGTACGAGCGATGACACGACGAAGCTGACGCCGAGGACGACAGCGAACGTGGTGAGCGCCAATCTGATCTTGTTGGCGTTGACGGTGCGGAGGGTGAGCTTGAGCATGTCAGTCTCCCATCGCGATCATGTGGTTGATGACGGAATCGGCGGTGGGGGCGTGGAGCTCATCGACGATTCGTCCGTCGGCCAGGAACACGGCCCGGTCGGCGTAGGCGGCGGCGATCGGGTCGTGGGTGACCATCACGATCGTCTGACCCATCTCGTCGACGGCGCGGCGCATGAAGTTGAGGATCTCGGCGCCGGTGCGGCTGTCCAGGTTGCCGGTGGGTTCGTCGGCGAAGATCACCTTGGGCTGAGAAGCCAGGGCACGTGCTACGGCGACCCGCTGACGCTGACCGCCGCTGAGTTCGTCGGGACGGTGCTTCAGGCGGTCACCCAGACCGACTGCGGCGATCACGGTGTCGAGCCACGCCACATCGGGCTTGGCGTTGGCCAGTGCGGTCGGCAGGGTGATGTTCTCTTCGACGGTGAGGGTGGGGATCAGGTTGAAAGCCTGGAACACAAAGCCGACCTCGTCGCGACGAAGCCGGGTGAGCTGCTTCTCGCTGAGGTCGGAGAGTTCCACGCCGCCGACCGCCACGGAGCCGGATGTGAGTTGGTCGAGCCCGGCGACGCAGTGCATCAGCGTCGACTTGCCCGAGCCGGAGGGTCCCATGATGGCGGTGAAGGCTCCTGCGGTGAAGTCGACGGTGACCCCGTCGAGCGCACGCACTTCGGAGTTGCCGGTGCGGTAGGTCTTCACCGCGTTGCGGGCGCTGGCTGCGACCGGTGATGCCGGGGCTGGAGCGCTCGGTGTCTCGGTTGTTTCGATGGTGAGAAGTGACATTTGGGGGATCCCTCGTGACTAGGCGATGTGCTTGCCTCCTCACCCTCCTCCCGCCGGGCTGCGGTGAATATGCGGGACAACCCCCAACGTCCCCCGAACAACCCTGACCCGACCCTGACCCCCAACCCCGAGTACCGACGATCTGCCGTCGCCCGCGCACATTTCCCCCAAATATCGTCGGGCCGACACACCCTGCGTGCTTCCCCGACGCCAGAACGGCAGGACGTGCTCGCGCGACGACAGAACCAGCGATGCTGGGCCGATATCGTCTGTGCCCAAGCCCTTGTAGCTCAGTGGATAGAGCGTCGGTTTCCTAAACCGTGCGTCGCAAGTTCGATTCTTGCCAAGGGCGCAAGCATAAGTCCTGGTCAGCGTCCCGACAAGCAGGAAGCCGCAAGCTCAAAAGGGCCTCAAACAGGGTTTGTCCCATACGTTGTCCCATAACTGGGATACCGTCGCATCATGGCGGCGGGACGGGGCAGCATCAGACTCAAACGGGAACCCAACTATTGGGAAGTCCGGGCCTACGCCGGCCGTGACCCGGCAACCGGCAAACACCGCTACATCAGCCGAACCCTCAAGGGCGGCAAGCGCGACGCTCAACGGCTTCTTACCAAGCTGACATCTGAGCTCGACACGCATGGACCCACCACCCGCCATACGGTCAACGAGCTTCTCACCGCCCATGTTGACCACCTCGAAGCCCGAGGCCGGCAGGCCCGAACGATCGAGGGCTACCGCACCATCGTCCGCGGTGTCGAGGCTGACCCGAGTCTTGGGACGACGCCGCTGGCCCGGGTCACGGTCAAGACCATCGACGACTACTACAACCGGCTCGGCCACCGGGGCTTGGCGCCCGGCTCGATCCTGCGCTACCACTCTTTGCTCCGCTCCGCCTACAAGCAGGCCATGGCCTGGGGCTGGACGGCCACCAATCCCATCCAGCTCGCGACACCCCCATCGGTTCCCCGCGTCGGGCGTCAGATCGCCACCCCCGAAGTCGTGAGCCAGCTTCTCGAGGAGACCCGTCGCAGTCGGAGTCCGGAGAACCTCGTCGCCTTTCGACTACTGGCCGCCACTGGAGCACGGCGAGGCGAGATGTGTGCCTTGCGGTGGACATCGGTCGACTTCGACAACTCCCGCATCGAGATCCGTGCGGCCATGAGCCAGCTCGCTTCGGGCGAGGTGCGCGAAAAGGATCCCAAAACCCACCAGATCCGCGAGGTCGGCATTGACCGCAACACCCTTGGCTTGCTGCGCGAGCACCTCGACTGGCAGAAACGCATTTCCATGCAGCTGGGAACAGCACTGGCAGAGGATGCGTTCGTGCTCGCCGACTTCACCATCGACCCCACCGGCGGGATATCGATCCAACCCAACCGGCTCACCCAAGCGTGGCGGCGAGTGCGTGAGCGGGTGGCAGGCGCCAACGATATGCGTCTGCACGACCTACGGCACTGGTACGCCAGCACCCAGCTCGACGCTGGTGAGCCACTACCAGCGGTTGCTGCCCGGATCGGGGACCACGTCGAGACCCTCGCCAAGGTCTACGCCCACAAGGGCCATCGCGGCGACCACCAAGCAGCGGAGCACCTCAGCAACTTGCTCGATAGCGATCCGAATTCGGTCAGGTAGGAAGGCCGCACGGGCAGACCACGGCGGCCGGCTTTCATCGGGTCATGACCATGATTGCCGCGATGTCTCTCCCGCGGGATCGGGGCAGGCATGTAGCCGCGACCAACAACAATGCCGACCGCTCTCAGCTCATGATTTACCGAGCGCCTTCAGATGGCCTTGCCGAAGGCGCTCTCGCAAGTCTCCGCCCGCGATTATCGCGAAGTCTGACCTCCCGAGGATCCGGGGTCCATGTCCTGCGTCACACCTGCGCTTCACTGCTGGTCGCGGTGGTGCACCGATCAAGGTCTTCGCCGAACGGTTCGGTCACGCCGACCCCGGGTTCGCGAGCATGACCATCACAAGGATGATCGCCGGGACCAAGGGCAGCAGTAGCAGCAGGCCCCGGTCACCCTTGCGTACGGCCAGGACCAAGAAGATGAGGACACCGAAGAACAAGATCATGATCCAGGCCTCGCTCACCGGGATCACCGCCAACACCGTGCAAAACACTGCGATGCGTCCTTCAACGGTGGAGGGCAGAACGGAGCGACCCCCCAACGTCCAGCGGGAGGTCTCAACCGGCCCAGATGGCTGGGACGAGACCGGCAGCACTTGGTCGGCGATGGCGGGTGGGGGCGGAACCGCCGCCGCGCCGCCGATCAGCACCACGAGTCCGCCGATCAACGTCACGATCCCAATGGCAACGGCGGCCCAGCCGAGCGGGGCAAGGCCGGACGGCGCCAGACCTCCAAACCGGACATCGGCCGAAACCCCGGGCGAGCCGTCTGCGTTCATGATCACCAGAGCCCACTCCCC
>JABDJU010000166.1 GCA_013003325.1 Acidimicrobiales bacterium | reverse complement strand
CCCTCACCTACCGCCACCTGATTGAGCGGGCCGACGCGGTCGCCCATCGGATCATCGAAGGTGGGATCGAACCGGGCTCCTTCGTCGGCGTGATCGCACCTCGCTCGCTCGACACGATCCCGGCCATCGTCGGGGTGCTACGGGCCGGCTGTGCCTACGTACCGATCGACCCGGACTACCCGGCGGAACGGATCGACACGATCGTGGACGACTCGGGGATTGAGCTCGTGCTGGACCCCGCCGATATCGATCCGGCCTCAAGTGCGCCGTCGCCTCCTGCGGTCGATCGTTCGATGTCGGACCGTGCGTATGCGGTGTTCACCTCCGGCTCTACGGGACGACCCAAGGGCGTGGAGGTACGACACGCCAACATCGTCTACTCCACGGCCATTCGATCCCACGTGTATGGCGAGGATCCCGACAGTTTCCTGTTGCTGAGCTCGCTGGCCTTCGACAGCTCGATGGTTGGGCTGTGGTGGACCCTGATGGCGGGGGGCACGGTCGTGTTGCCCGACTCGGGCTACGAAACCGATGTCGACCACATGGCCGAACTCGTCGACCGCCACCGAATAACCCATCTCCTCGCCATTCCGTCGCTATATGCGGTGCTGCTCAGCGTGGTCGACCCAGCCAAGCTCAGGCCGCTGTCCACCGTGATCGTCGCCGGAGAGGCGTGTCCGCCCAACCTGGTCATCTCCCACTTCGCCGCCCTGGCCGGGACCGAACTCCACAACGAATACGGCCCGACCGAGACCACGGTCTGGAGCCACCACCATCGTTTCGATCCTGGGTTCGCCCTCGACGACCCGGTTCCGATCGGCGCTCCGCTGCCAGGGTCGGTGAGCCGGGTGGTCGACGGAGAGCTCCTGATCGGGGGGCCGGGCGTGACCGCCGGCTACGTGGGCCAACCGGATCTGACCGCGGAACGATTCGCCGACATCGACGGCGCCCGCTTCTATCGCACCGGCGACCTGGTGCGGATACTGCCTACGCACGAACTGGAGTTCCGGGGCCGATCCGACCAGCAGGTGAAGGTGCGTGGCGTACGCATCGAGCTGGGCGAGATCGAAAACCTCGCTCTCACCGAGGAGGCGATGCTGGCCGCCGCCGCCGACACTGTCGACACCCCGCAGGGTCGACGGCTGGCACTGTGGTATTCGGTTCGGGCCGGAGCGCAGCTGACCCCGGCCGAAGTGAAAGCACAACTGGCCCAGTCGTTACCGCCGACGATGGTTCCGACCTTTGTCATGGAGCTCGCCGAGATGCCGCTGACTCCGAACGGCAAGATCGATCGCGTCGCCCTTCCCGAACCCGAGGTCTCAACCGCCCCGGTCGAGGCAACACCGCTGGTAACCGAAACACAACGGCTCATCGCCGGGGTCTGGGCCGAGGTCCTGGGCGTACCCTCGGTCGGACCCGACGACAACTACTTCGACCTGGGCGGCGACAGCATCCTGAGCATCAGGATCGTGTCCGCCCTGCGGCGACACGGGATCGGCGTGAAGCCGCGAGATCTGTTCGAGCACCCCACCGTCGTCGAGCTCGAGGCGATCGCTGGGGTGGAGCAGTCCACGGCCGGGCGGCGACCCAAGTTCGTCGGGCCGGCACCGCTCCTGCCGATGCAACGTTGGTTCTTCGACCAAGACTTCGCCGACCCAAACCACTGGAACCAGTCGATGTGGTTCAAATCGAGCGAACGACTCGATGTTCACACCGTCGAACGAGCATTAGCGACCCTCATCGATCACCACGACGCGCTCCGAGCGAGCTTCCTGCGGTCCGAGCTCGGCTGGATTCAGACCATCTCGGAGACCGTTCCCCTACCCCGGGTCCAGGAGTTCACCGGGTTGGCCGAATACGCCGTCGATGCGGTTGCGACATCGGTCGAATCGGCCCTCAACATCGGCGAGGGCCGACTCGTCGGAGCGGCCATCTTCCACGACGACGATTCCGATCGGCTGTTCCTCACCATCCATCATCTCGCCGTCGACGGGGTGTCGTGGGGTCCCTTGATCGACGATCTGACCGCCGCCTACCGAGGCCGGGAGCTTGCGCCCCGCTCGTCGTCGGTTGCGGAGTTCGGCCGGGCGCTCAGCCGGCTAGATCCCGACCCCTCGTGGCTGGCTCTGGAAGCGGAGTTGCCCGAGCCTTCGACTGACCGTCACCCAGAAACGGCCGGGACCCGGTTCTCGATCTCGGTCGACGCCGGTCGAATCGAGACCATCTTCGATCGAATGCTGGTGGCTATCGGCAGGGCCCATCGGGATGCTTTTGGCGACGATCGCCTGACCGCCACGCTCGAGGGCCACGGCCGCTCCGACGAGATCGGCTCCGACCTCGATCTATCCCGCACGATCGGATGGTTCACGGCGATGTACCCAATCGATGTGGTGGCTGGAGAACCGGTCGACACCGACCCACCGCTGGGCGGGGTGGGCGCCATGGATCAGGTGTCGAAGCTGCCCCGCCTGGTGATCAACTACCTGGGCCAGACCGACCGGGCGATCGCCGGCACCGACCTCTTTACGCCCGTCACCGACGTGCTGGCCGGCTATGGGCCCTCCAATCACCGAACCCATGACCTTGGAATCATGGCTCACGTCGCCGGTGGACGGCTCCATATCACCTGGGATTATGTCGCCGAGCGCCACGCTCCCGAGCTAATCGAGCAGGCAGCGCGAGCCTTCGTCGGCTACATCGATACCGGCTCAGATCAGCCGGCCATGGACCTTGTCGAACTCAGCGATCTGGATCTCGAGACCCTCAACGAACTGTTCGGCTGAGTTGTTCTGACACACTGTCTCGATGACAGAGGCAGCTTCGACCCCACCGACGATGCTGGCGGCGGTCACCATGGGCCATGGCGGTCAGGACGAGACCGTGCTCCGCGCCGATTGGAACGTCCCCGACATCGGGCCGGGTCAGGGGCTCGTGCGGGTGACGGCGGCGGCGCTCAACAACACCGACATCTGGTCGAGGGCGGGGGCCTACGGGACGACAGAGAATCCTGAGGCGATCGCCGGGTGGCGCGGCGTACCGCTCGACTTCCCGCGAATCCAGGGAATCGACGCGGCCGGCGTGGTTCAAGACGTCGGCGCCAACGTCGACACCAGCTGGATCGGGCGGCGGGTCATCGTCGACCCAACCGTCGAGTACCACGGTGAGTTCCCGGTTCGAGTCCTCGGCAGCGAGGTCGACGGCGGCTTCGCCCAATTCACTCTGGCCACCGAGGCACAGCTCTTCGATGTCACCGACTCACCCCTGACCGACGCTCAGCTGGCGTGCCTTCCCACCGCCTACGGCACTGCTCTGGGCCTGATCAACAGGGCCGGCTGCGCCCCCGGGCAGCGGGTGCTGGTCACCGGCTCTTCAGGCGGCGTTGGATCGGCTGCAATCCAGCTGCTGCTGACCCGGGGTTGTCATGTGATCGCCCGCACCAGCCCGGGCAAAGCCGAGGCCGTAAGGGAAACCGGGGTTGCCGAGGTCTCGGTGCGCGGACTCGACCCGCTGGCAGATCTGGCCGAGGTGGACCGGGTGATCGATGTGGTCGGCGGCGACGAATTCGGCGAACTGCTCGACCGCCTGCGCGACGGGGGCCGGATGGCCACAGCCGGCGCCATCGCCGGTCCGGTGGTGCAGTTCGACATCCGCCGGCTGTACCTCCGCCAGCGCACGCTGGTGGGATCCACCATGCACACCCCCACCGATTTCGCCGAGCTGTGCGAAACCGCCCGCCGAGGCGCGATCCGGCCCGTCGTCGGCGGAACGTTTCCCCTCGAAGAGCTAGCCGCCGCCCAGGCCCGGTTCTTGACCAAGGACTTCGTTGGCAAGTTGGTGGTGGAACCGTGGGCTCAGGCCGAGAACACGTAGTACGGCGCTGAACTGAGCAACCCGACCACGAGCGGGCTGGCACTGGTACCGCTGAGGTTGCGAACCGATTGCCGCACCAGCCCCACCTCCGCCGCTTGAGTGGTGATCGTGCCGACGGTTCCCTGATGCAGTTCGAGACCGTTGGCGTCGATGAGAGTGGAACCCAGGAACCCCAGGCGGGCCAGATAGGCCAGCCGGGTTCGCACCATCGGCGGCCTGAAGCCCGACGGCGACAAGCAGAGCCCGACCGGATTGAAGGCGTTGAACACCACATGCCCACCGGGCCTGGTCACGCGACGCATCTCGGCCAGACCTCTCAGCCTGGACGGCTCGTCGAGGACGTAGTCGAATCCGTGCAACGACACCTGAACCAGCTCGAACACATCGTCGGCGAAGGGCAGCGAGACCAGGTCGGCGGCGGCGAGTCCCAATCCGGCGCGGTCGGGCCGAGCGCCGAACTCGGCGATGGCGCTCAGGTTGATCTCGATCGACGCCACCTCGGCGCCGCGCTGGTGCGCCTTCAGAGCGCTTCGCCCGGTGGCGCCGGTGCCCACGTCGAGCACCCGGCAACCGGGCCGGGCCAGCTCGTCGAGGATCTGGTCTTCGACCTCGTAGTCGATCACGTGTCGATAGACGTGGCTGGTTGCCGTTTTCGGCTCAGGCATGAGCGGTGAGCAGTGAATCGAGAACGGGACGGAGTCGTCGCACCAGGGTCGGCGCAAACTGCGGTTCGAGCAGCGTCATGTGTTCGCCGGGAACCGCGACGATCCGGAGGTCGGCCGCAGTTGCGGCCCATCCCCGGTCGGGAGTGACCATGCCTTCCCAGATGTCGGCCACCCCTTCGGCGCTGGCGACCACAAGAGGCACGGTGATCGGCGGCGGGGCGTAGTCCTGCCAGAGTTCGATGTTGTTGGCGGTGATCTGCCATTTTCGGACCTCGAAGGGAACCGGGCCCGTCGCCTCCGGGGCCAGCGCCCGCTCCCGTGCGATGCGGTCGCGACGGGCCGAGATACGACCCCATACCCGTTCCACCAGGTAGGCGGGGCGCCGCAGCACCTGGCCGAGATGCTCTCGGGCCGGTATCGGGCGTGGCTCCACCGCCGGGTGATAGGTGTCGAACAGGATCAGCGCGGTGACATCGGCCCCGGCCGACTGCAGTCGTTCGGCCATCGCCGAACCGATCACTCCCCCGGTGGAGAACCCGGCGAGCAGGTAGGGACCTTCGGGCTGGAGGTTTCGAATCTCTTCGAGGTACTCCTCGACCATCTGGGACCGGCCGGTGTGCATCGGGCTCACCCCGTCGACGCCGGCCGACTGAACACCGATCACGTTGAGCTCACCCTCGAGCTCGGCGCCGAGCGCTCGGAAGGTCAACACATCGCCGCCGGCGCCGTGGATCACGAACAGGTTGTCCAAACTCGGGTCGTAGGGTCGCATGCACACCAGGTACCGAGGCGGTGCAGGCTCGGAGTCAAACCCGACGTCGTGATCGGTCGAAGCGGATAGAGCATCGGCTAATGAGCGGGCTGTGCCCGATTCGAGCAGCTGGGACAGCCCCACGATGAGATCGAGCTCGGTCTTGATCCGGCTGACCAAACTCATGGCGAGCATCGAGTGCCCACCGACGTCGAAGAAGTTATCGTCGGGCTGGAGGTCGGGCTGTTCGAGCACGTTCCTCCACACGGCCAGCATCCTTTGCTGATCGTCGGTGGTCGCTGCCACGGTCTCGCCTGCGGGTCGAGCCATCGGAGCGGGATCGGGCAACCCCGATCTGTCGACCTTGCCGTTGGGGAGTAGAGGCAGCTCAACGATCGGCACGAAGTGGGAGGGAATCATCACCTCGGGCAACCGGTCGGCGGCGTGGCCTCGGATCGCGGCGGGGTCGAGCCACGAGCCGACAAGGTAGGCGACCAGGACGGTTCCGCCCGGTCCGGGGCGGCCGTCGACCACGGCCCGTTCGACTCCCTCAGCGGACGCCAGGGCGGTCTCTACGTCGCCCAGTTCGATGCGCACGCCGCGTATCTTCACCTGATCGTCGTCGCGGCCGAGATACTCGAGCCCACCGTCGGGGCGGCGGCGACCGAGGTCACCGGTGCGGTACATGCGAGCGTGGGCATCGGCGGGGTCGGTGACCGCCGGGTTGGCGACGAACCGCTCTTCGGTCAGATCGGGTCGTTGCCAATACCCCGGCGAGACACCGATCCCGGATACGTAGAGCTCGCCCGGGACACCGACGGGAACCGGCCGTGCGTGGCGGTCGAGCACATGGACCGCCATGCTGTCGATCGGTCGACCGATCGGCACCGAGTCGGCGAGCTCGACACTTCGGTCGATCTCGATGAAGGTGGCGTCCTGACTGGCCTCCGACATGCCGTAGAGGTTGAACAATGAGGCGTCGGGCAGAACCGATCGGAACCGTCGAGCAGTTCTGACCCCGAGCGCTTCGCCGCTCACCGACCACCACCGGAGGTTGGGCAGCCGGCTGGCGAGATCGGGGGCGTGGTCGAGCAGCAGGTCGAGCAGCGACGGGACCATGGAGACCCGACGGACCGGCGCGTGCCCCAGCGTCTCGATGAAACGGTCCGGGTCGGCGACGGTGTCATCGTCGATCAACAGCACCGGTCGACCGGCCAGCAGTCCGCCCCAGATCTCCCAGAGATGGTCGACGAAGCCGAGTGTGGTTTTGGCGGGAAAGACCTCGTCGTCAACGACGGGATACTCCCGCCACTGCCAGCGAAGGCGGTTCATGACGCCGGCGTGGTGAACCTTGACCCCTTTGGGTACGCCGGTACTGCCGGAGGTGAAGGTGAGCACCATCGTGGAGTCGGCGGTCGCCGGCGAAACCGGCGACGGGCCGCCTCTGAGCGGTGCGATGTCGGCCACATCGATCACCGTGGTGTGGTCACGGACTGGCACCGACACGCCAGCGCCGGTGAGCACGACGGTTGCACCGGACGTCTCGACCATCAACTGGAGCCGGGCCGCCGGATAGCGGGGGTCGAGCGGAACGTACGCCGCGCCAGCCAGAAGGGTTCCGACCATCGCCACCACCATCTCGATACTGCGGGGTAGTGCGATTCCGACCGGCGACTCGGGCGCCACGCCCAGGCGCTCGAGCTTGGCGGCCACACCGCGTGCCCGATCGATCAGCTCGCCGAAGCCGACCTGGCGCTCACCCTCGATCAGGGCGACGCCGTTCGGATTGCGGTCGGCAACCGAGATCAAACCCTCGATCACCGTCTTGCCACCGTCGCTCACAACAGCCATTCCCTGAGCCGATTCGATCAACGCCGCATCGGCCGGTCGCAACACCTCGAGTTCGCCGACCCGAATCGCGGTCGGGAGTTGTAACAGGACGTGCCGGAACTGGGCCATCAGCCGCTCGATCGACGCGGGATCGAACCGATGGCGGTCAAAATGGGCGTTGAGCTTCAGGTCACCCTCGACGCCGACCATCAGGGTCAGGGGGTAGTTGGTCTGTTCAAAGACCGTCTTGTTGACCGCTGTCACCTTGGCGTCCGGCCGTCGTTCAGGCTGGGGGAAGTTCTCGAAGATCAGCACCGTGTCGAAGAGGTCGTTCCCCGCGTTGATCCCCACCTGCCGGTGGATGTCTGCCAGCGAGGCCGATGAGTGCTCATCGGAGGCGAGCTGCTGGGACTGGATCGCCGAAAGCCATGGACCGACACGTCGATTGGGGTCGGCCTCGACCCTCATCGGCAACGTGTTCAGGAACATACCCACTATGTCGTGGACGTGATCGAGATCTGCGGGCCTACCCGAGGTCGTCACGCCGAACACCACGTCGTCGAGCCCGCTGTAGGTCGACTGGATCACCGCCCAAGCGGCCTGGATCAGGGTGTTGAGGGTGATCCGCTGGCTGCGGGCAAATGCCTGGAGTCGATCGAGATCATCGCCGGCGATGGCTTGGTTGTGCTCTCCGGCCAGGAAGGCCGAACTCGGCGTGGCCCGAGGCAGGGCGATCGGAGTCGGAGCGGATGCACCGTCGAGAAGTCGACGCCAGTAGTCGGCGGCGGCGGCGCCGTCCTGCGATCGATACCATGCCAGGTAGTTGCGGAACGGCGTCGAGGGCGACGCAACCGGCCGGCCGTCGAGGAACGACAAGACCTCATCCAGCACGATGGCGGCTGACCAGCCATCGCAGATGATGTGGTGGAACTCCCAGATCAGATGGGATCGTCCACCTCCGCAGTCGATCAGAGCGATGCGCTGGAGCGGTGCGTCGGCCAGCGTGAACGCCCGTCGTCGCCGACCGGCGGCCAACTCGGCCAGATCGTCGTCGGTGGCGCCGGCCAACTCGATCGAGTCGATCTCGATGTCGACCTTGGATCGAACGACCTGAAGGGGTTGATCAAGACCCTGCCAGACCACCGCCGTTCGCAGTGCGGGATGACGGTCGGTCACCTGCTGGAACGCGGCCTGCAGGGATGCAGGATCGACCCCGCCCACCAGATCGGCCCGCACCTGTTCGAAATACAGTTCGGGGTCTTCGTCCCGAAGGACCTGAAAGAGCATTCCCGACTGGGTCGGTGAGAGCGGGTAGAGATCCTCGACGTTCTTCATCGTCGATCAGCTCGCCGGCCGCTTGGGCCGCGGCCGGTCGACCCGCATCATGCGGGCGATCAGGTTTCTGGCAATCTCGGAGGTGCCCGAGTAGGTGAGTCCGGCGATGGCGTCTCGAAGCTCGGCCTCCACCGGAGCATCGGTCGTGTAGCCCTCGGCCCCGAACACCCGCATTGCGTCGAGCGCCGACTGCACCGCCATCTCCGAGGTTTGCAGCTTGGCCAGGGCACCGGCCATCGTCATCCCATCGCCCCGGTCGTACAGTTCGGCGGCCTTGTAGATGAGCAGGCGGGCGCTTTCGTGGCGCAGTTTCATGTCGGCGATCTTGTGGGAGATGGCCTGGAAGCCACCGATGGGTTGGCCATAGGCGCGCCGGCTTCGGGCTCGCTCGATGGTGAGGTTCATAACCCGTTCCATCGAGCCCATTTGGGCGGCGTAGAGGAAGGCCCGCTCGGCCTCCACCGCGGAGGTGAAGATCGCTCCCCCCGCCCCCGGGTTGCCCAAGAGATCGTCGGTTGTGACCGCACAGTCGGCGAAGGTGACCTCGCTGAAGGGACAGGTGTTGATGCCCATCTTGGTTTGGACGGGCCCGATCTCGACCCCGGACCGCTCCGTCTCCACGATGAATGCGTTGATGCCCCAGTGTCCCTTGGAAGGATCAGTGGTGGCGAAGACGACGATCACGTCGGCGACCGGGGCCAATGTGACCCAGGCTTTGGTGCCGTCGAGCACAAAGCCGTCGTCGGTTGCAGTCGCCGTCGTAGCTATCGCGCCGGTGTCGGAACCAGCGTCCGGTTCCGACATGGCGAAGCTGCCGATCGCCGTCCCGGCGGCGAGCCGAGTGAGCCACCGGCTGCGCTGCTCGTCGTTGCCGGCCGTGATCAACGCTCGTTGCATGGCGAACGATTGGGCCGCTAACGCGAAGATGAAGCCGTTGTCGGCACATCCTGCGCCAAGCCCTTCGAAGGTCAGAGCTCCCTCCACGGCACTCTTGCCAGCCCCGCCGTATTCGGTCGGGATCATCAGGCCCTGGATGCCGTACTCTGCCGCCGCCGCCCACCTGTCTGCGTCGAAGGCGTCGGTGCCGGGGTTGGTGAGCCGGGAGCGGGCGAAGTCGGCGGCGTCGGTCTTGATGGGATGGTCGAGATCGAGCATGGCTTCCAGAGCCAGGGCCGAGTTGTCCCTATCCATCTCCATCGCCTTTCACTACGTCGGGCGTCGTGGTACGGATTCGATCGCACCGCGGGTTCTTGCAGACTCCCAGTGAACCAGACGCTGACACCGTGCGACGGGTACAAACGGCCCTGTCATCGGGGTACAAGCGCCCTATACAGCCAAAACTCGGGTCCATACACTCACTACCGCATCCGACCCGGCATCTCGTTCGTAGGTCGATCCGATCACCATGGCTCCTCGCACGCTCGCCGACTTAGTTGTCCACGCCGCCCACACCCGGCCCACCGGTGAGGGAATCATCGGCCTCGTGCAACGCTTCAGCTGGCCCGAGGTGGAGCGGCGCATCAGAAAGCTGGCTCAGCTGTTGATCGCCAACGGCGTCGCACGGGGCGACCGCGTTGGAGTGATGCGGCCGAAAGGTCACGAGTCGTTCGAGGCGGTACACGCCATTCTCCGAGCCGGCGCCATCATGGTGCCGTTCGATCCGATGGCGCCGGCCGAGGCCGTCGCTGCGGTGTTGGACGACTCCGGGGTTTCGGCGATCATCGGACACGCTCCGACGATCAAACGTTCAAATGCCCTTCGGTCAGAGGTGGTCGAGCTCGTCATGTGCACCGGAAACACTGAGACGCTGAACACCGACGCGGTAGTGATCGGAATCGACGATCTCGACCCGGCTGCCGGTGACGACGGTTTCGTCGAGTTCCCCGCCGTCGAGCCCGACGACCCCGCCTACCTGATCTACACCTCGGGCTCGACCGGGACGCCGAAGGGAATCCTGCACACCCACGCCAGCGGTCTCGCCTATGCCGAGGCCACCGTACGGGAACACTCGATGACCGCTGAAGACCGGGTGGCGGCAATGACCGGGCTCCACTTCGACATGTCGACCTTCGAGCTGTACGCCGCCCCGCTGGCCGCGGCTGCGATCGTGCAGATGAGCGAACCCCATCTGCGGTTTCCGGCCAGTTTCACCGAGCGAGCAGCCCACGAGCGCACCACGATGTGGTATGCGGTCACGTTCCTGCTCCAGCAGATTCTGGAACGTGGTGCGCTCGACCAGCGAAACTGGTCGAGTCTGCGAATGGTGATGTTCGCCGGCGAAGTATTTCCCTCCGCCGCACTCCGAACCCTGATGTCGGCGCTGCCCCGGGCCGAGTTCGTAAACGTGTACGGCCCGGCCGAGGTAAACGCCTCAAACACGTACACGCTCACCGGGCCTCCCGTCGACGGCGAGATGGTCCCGATCGGGCCCGGCCTGGCCGACGCTGAGATGCGGGTCGTGGACGACCTCGAGAATCCGGTCCCGCCCGGCACCAAGGGAATCCTGTGGATATCGGCCCGCACCCGGATGCGGGAGTACTGGAACCGCCCCGATCTCACCG
This sequence comes from Acidimicrobiales bacterium, assembly GCA_013003325.1. Classification (GTDB taxonomy): domain Bacteria; phylum Actinomycetota; class Acidimicrobiia; order Acidimicrobiales; family SZUA-35; genus JABDIY01. Next base: position 936 of record JABDJU010000166.1, on the reverse strand, counting down.
AAGAGACCCGACGCCCTCGGCAGGACGGCCCGGATTGGTACATCACCGGCGATGTGGTTCACGTGGACGAAGAAGGAATCGTCTGGTTCCACGGCCGGAGCGACCACCAGGTCAAGCTCAGGGGCATTCGGGTCGAGCTCGAAGGGGTGGAGTCGACGCTCACCAATCATCCCCAGGTGTTGCACGCGGTGGCGGGCCCCTGGGGCGGCGAACCGGGCACGCTGGCGGTCACCGCCGTCCTTTCACCGGGTACCGAGCTCGATCTGCGTTCGCTCCAGCGATGGGCGGCCAAGAAGCTTCCGTCCGTAGCCATACCCGCACATATGACAGTTGCCCATTCCCTGCCGCAGACCGCGAGCGGCAAGATTGATCGCAAGACGATTCGGGCCGAGCTGGCCCGTATCCCCGAGGAGACCTGATGTCCGACGTGACCACCCTGGCTGGCGAGCTGTGCTCATTCATCGACCGCGAGGTGAGCCTCGACCCGGACACGCCGGTCGAACCCCATACGGACCTCCTCACCACCGGCCTGGTCGATTCGCTCGGGGCGATGGAGATCGTCCATTGGCTGGAAGAGGCCCGCAACCTCGATATCGACCCGGTCGACATCACGATCGAGAACTTCCAGACCGTCGAGAAGATGGTGGCGCTGGCCAAACGGCTGACAGTCGGCTAGCTCTGGCTAGGCCACGTCGCGCCGGGTGACGGTGACGACTGCGATCGCCTAAGGTGCGGGCCCCATAGAGCGATTGCGGCGGTCTCAGTGCCGAACCCGGTCTTTCCGGGGACCAAGGTCCGGGGGTGCGACCTCAGAAACTGAGCCCGTCATAGGGGGAGTACGGGTCGATGGGCGCGTTCTGAAGCTGGGTGTGTAGCCCGATGTTCATACGGCGGGCGTGATCGAGCGCCAGCTCTGCGACCACCAGATCCTCCAGC
>JABDJU010000158.1 GCA_013003325.1 Acidimicrobiales bacterium | reverse complement strand
ATCAGGTAGATGCCCGAGAGGATCAGCGAACCGAAGAGCACGGTGGAGATGACCCCGAGGTAGTAGGAGTACTTGAAGGCGAGGTCGGATTTGCGCACCTTCACCGGGTAGATGTGCAACAGGAAGCTGGCCCAATGGCTGGCGGCCCGATCGCGGGGTGTCACCTTGCGGGGGGTCCGGAAGATCGACCGGCCGATCTGGGTATTGCGCAGGCGGGCGGCCAGGTCGATTGGTTCGTCGGCGCCCTCCCCGGCGGGCGGGTCTTCGAGAATGGTCATGTGGGCACTCCAACTCCGGTCCAGACCCCCATCGACAGCGCATCGGGAGGGCAGCGTTCAATGCAGAGCCCGCAGCGAATGCAGGCGGTTTCGTCGAGCAGAAGGGCGGTCTGGCCCCGGACGGCGGGATCGATCTCTTCGGACGGAACAAGCGAGATCACATCGACGGGGCAGACGTCGGAACAGAGCGCGCAGAGCACGCACTTGTCGACGTCGAGCAGGATGTTGGCGAAGCAGCGCAGGCACCGATTAGCTTCGCAGCGAGCTTGTTCGGGGGTGAACCCCAGCTCAACCTCGGCCAAGCCCATGCGGCGACCGGTCTCGAGCGTCGGCACATCGACCCTGTCGACCCGGTCGTAGGTGTCATCGAGCCGGTGGAACTGCCGGAGCTCAACCATGGTCCCGGCCTGGGCATCGGGCAACACACCTCCGAACGACTCATGGATCGCCGCCGCCGAGCGTCGCCCATCGGCGATGGCGTCGATCAACGTGCGGGGGCCCTTGGCCGCGTCGCCGCCGGACCACACATCGGCCAGCGACGTCGCGCCGGAGTCCCAGTCGATGTCGATCGTGTTGCGAGGGCTGACCTTGGGGCCCGAGGCACCGAGCGAGTCGAGGTCGATCGCCTGCCCGATCGCAAGAATGATCGTGTCGGCGTCGAGCACCTGTCGGTCGTCTTGGTCGAAATCGGGCGCGAACCGTCCATCGGCATCGAACACCGAGCGAACACCGATCGTCTCGATACCGGTGACTACTCCGTTCTGTTCGACGATCCTGGCCGGACCTCTGCGAGGCACGAACCGGATGCCCTCGTGCTCTGCTTCCTCGACCTCGAAGTCGTGAGCCGGCATCTCTTCACGACTCTCCAGCGACATGATCGTGATCTCCTTGGCCCCCGCTCGCCGGGCGGTCCGGGCGGCGTCGATCGCCTCGGTCATCTTCGGGCGGTCTTCGGAGCCTGCTCCGGCTTTCGCCTCGTAGTCGGCGGCGCGGAGCGCCGTACGGGCGGCGTCCATCGCCACGTCGCCACCGCCGATGACGATCACCCGCTCGCCGATCTCAACCTCGAACCCTCTATTCATGTTGATGAGAAACTCGATCGCCTTGAACACCCCGTCGGCGTCGGCACCCTCGAGGTCCAAACCGCGACCCAAGGTGGCGCCGATGCCGAGGAAGACCGCGTCGTGCTTGGCTCGTAGCTCGTCGAGGGTGACGTCGGTTCCGAGTTTGGTCTCGTACACCACCTCGACACCCATCGAGATGATGGCGTCCAGGTCCGCGTTGAGCACGTCTCGATCCAGCCGGTATTCGGGGATGCCGAGCCACATGGCGCCGCCGAGTCGGTCGGTCGCCTCATACACCGTGACCCGATACCCGAAACGGCGTAGATCGTGGGCACACGCCATTCCGGCTGGCCCTCCGCCCACGATTCCGATGCTCTGGGGCAGCTCATGGACCGGTGGTGCCGACGCCTGCTTCCACAGGTCGTTGGTTTGTTGCTCGGGCCCGAACTGCTCGGTGAGGAACCGCTTGAGAGCTCGTATGGCGATCGGTCGGTCGATCTCCCCACGACGGCAGGCGTCTTCGCACGGCGCGGCGCACACCCGACCACAGACCGAGGAGAACGGATTGGGCAGTCGGGCGGTGAGGTAGGCGGTCTCGTCGCTTCCATCGGCGATCGCGGCCACGTACATGCCGGCGTTGGTGTGGACCGGGCAGGCCGCAAGGCAGGGGATGTTCTCGTCGTAGAACTCGAGTTCGAACATCAGATTCGCGATTCCCGATGGGCGTACCACATCGCACCGATCACCACGGCGAGACCGCCGCCCCAGAGGGTGACGCCGATGAAGTCTTGCGCGGGGCGGCTCAGCTTGCCGACCGCTTCAGTCTTCAGCGCCCAGTCGGGCACAAACATTGTGAGGAGCACCACACCCAACACGATCACCGCCGTCTTGAGCCATGCATCGAGCCACGGCGTGTTGAGTCGACTGTTCTGGCTGATGACCCGAGGGGCAAGAACCATGGCTGCCACCGCAGCGGCCAGCAGATAGGCAACCCAGGCTCCGTAGTTGCTGAGAGCGGGCAGTTCGGTTCCGGCGACCGGTCCGGCCGGGAACGGTGCGGCGCTCTCGTCGGGAGGAGCCACAAAGCCGTTCTGGATATACGCGATCACCGCATCGGTTTCGGCTTCGCTGAGCGTTGAGAACGCCGGCATCACGCCGTCGTAGGTGACACCGTCGAGCACGATCTCACCGCGGCGTCCGTTGTTGATGACCTCAGCAACATAGGACGCATCCTCGACGTGGGGATTGTTGATCAGCGGCGGGAACTGACCCGTGAGCCCGGCACCGCCGGGCTGGTGACACGACGAGCAGAGCGAGGTGTACACAGCAGCACCCTCGCGCAGCTCCTCGGCAACCGCCGGGTCGATCTCGGACTCCTCCTCGCCCTCTCCCTCATCTCCCTCGGCCGCGGCCAGCTCGATCGGCCCATCGGCGGCTGCTACCGGGCCTTGCTCTTGAGCCAGAGCCGCCGTGCCGGCGAGAACCACCCATGCTGTTGCCAGGACTATCACGAGGGCGCGAACTCGAGTACGGGGGCCCTGCGGAGAGGTCACGGGCCGAATCTAGGAGGCCGGGTTTTCTCTCAATAGGGACCAAGGTCCCTATAGGGGCGGAGTGAGACTCGGGAACACTCTGGAAGGCCCTGCGACGGGCCGTCAAACGACCCGAGGGAGCCACCGTGACAGACGCTGAGTCCACCGAGATGCCAGCCGCCGACGACGAACACTTCAAACCGGTTGGAACCATGTTCATCCTGGCGTTGTTTGTCGCAGCGCTCATCCTCCTCTGGGCATCGGTGTACGTGATCCTCATCAGCCGGGGCGTCACGGTATGACCGACATCGGCACTGCGACCCCCGACGTCGACGAGTCCCAACTCTCGATGGGGATCGACCCATACGAGCGAGGCTGGATGATCCTCTCGATCGCGCTCCTGGTCGGGTTCCTCGCGACGGTGACCATTGCCGGCTTCTTCATGGGTTTCCAAGTCAATGGCGCCGACGCCGAAGTGGATCCTCGCACGGTGCTCGACTCCGAACCGTGGTCGAACCCCGGTCTACGCAAGATCAGCGACGGCAAGTACGAAGCATGGGTCGTCGCGCAGACATGGGCGTTCGTGCCACGCGAACTCGAAGTGCCGGTGGGATCCGAGGTCACGATCAATGTGACGAGCCCCGATCTTCAGCACGGCCTCAAGATCACCGACACCAACGTGAACGTGATGGTGGTGCCGGGCCAGGTATCAACCATCACCTACACCTTCGATGAGGTCGGGGAGTTCCCTTACATCTGCCATGAGTACTGCGGTACTGGTCACGTGGCGATGTGGGGTGTGGTGAATGTGGTGCCTGCTGGCCAGGCCGATGATGAGGAGGCCGGCCAATGACCGTTGTAGAGGAACCGGTAGGCGGCTCCGACCCCACCCGGGTCGATCGAAACTTCGACACCGGCTACGAGCTGTCCCAGGACGAGAAGCGATTCATCGGCCAACACATGATCGTGGCCATCGCGGCGCTCACCATCGGCAGCCTCATGGGGCCGTTGCAGTCGTTCCAGTTCGGCGGCCTCGACCTGTATCCCTACCTCGAACCGATCATCCAGTCGTACTACCAGGGCCTCACCCTGCACGGTGTTCTGAATGCGCTGGTATGGACGACGTTCTTCATCACCGGCTTCACCACGCTGACCACGGTCAAGGGCCTGCGGCGGCCGCTGGCCTACCCCAAACTCAACAAGTTCGGCTTCTGGCTGATGGTGGTCGGTCTGGTCACCACCGCCGTTCCGATCCTCACCGACTCGGCCAGCGTGCTCTACACGTTCTACCCACCGCTCAAAGCCAGCTGGGCCTTCTATGCCGGTCTCACGCTGGTCGTTGTCGGCAGCTGGATCGAGGGGTACGGCTTCTTCCTAACCCTCGCCGCCTGGCGCAAGGAAAACCGTGGTGTTCGCTCGCCCTTCATCTCCCTCGGTCCGATCATCAACGCTGCGATGTGGCAGATCGCAACGCTGGGGGTGGCGGTCTCGATCCTCACGATGCTGCTCCCCTGGTCGCTGGGTCTGATCGACAACACCGATCCCGAGCTGGCCCGAACGTACTTCTGGTTCACCGGTCACCCGTTGGTGTACTTCTGGCTGCTGCCGGCTTACACCTCGTGGTACGGGATGCTGCCCAAACAGGTCGGCGGCAAGCTCTTCAGCGATTCGATGGCCCGGCTTGCGTTCTGGATGTTCCTGATCGTGTCGGTGCCGGTCGGATTCCACCATCAGTTCGTCGACCCGGGAGTTCCGGAGACCTGGAAGTACATCCACGCCATCCTCACCTACTCGGTGTTCTTCCCCTCGATGATCACCGCCTTCACAGTGATCGCATCGTTGGAGTACGGGGCTCGCCGCAACGGCGGTACCGGTCTCGTCGGCTGGATTCGGAAGCTCCCGTGGACCGATCCGTCGGTCGCCGCCCAACTGCTCGCCGCCATCCTGTTCATGTTCGGAGGGATCGGTGGGTTGACCAATGCGTCGTACAACCTCAATCTCGTGATCCACAACACGGCGTGGGTGCCGGGCCACTTTCACCTGACCGTGGCAACGGCTGTCACGCTGTCATTCATGGGAATCACCTACTGGCTGGTTCCCCACATCATGGGCAAGCAGCTCTTCAGCCCCACCACTGCACTCGTCCAGGCGTGGACCTGGTTCGTCGGCATGATCATCTTCTCCAACGCCATGCATGTGCTCGGCCTGCTCGGAGCGCCCCGGCGCTCACCGCTGGGCGATGCCGCCTACGCCCCCGAGGAGTGGAACGGGCATCTGCTCAGGGTCTCCATCGGTGGCGCCATCCTGCTGGTGTCGGTGCTCCTGTACGTGTATGTGATGGTGCGCACCGCGATCAGCAAGAAGGTCGAACCGGCTCTGGTGCCCGAGGTACCGATCGCGGAATCGATCCGTCACCCTCAGCTCACGCCGGTTTGGCTCGATCGGTTCAAGCCGTGGCTGATCGCCGCGGCGCTGCTGTTGGTGATCGCCTACGGTCCACAGTTCGTCGACCAGATCTTCAACATGAACCTCAACTCGCCGGGGCCCGACTTCGTCCCGTGGAAATAGAGTCGGCTGACGCCTCCGGTTCACACGCTGAGCCCACACAGCGCCCGGGATCCTCAAAGCTCGAGCACGCCGCGCTGTGGATCGAGCGGCCGGTCCGCCAGCTGGCCGGTTCGAATCGGCTGAACCCCCTCCCCCACGCCGGGACCATCAGCGTCTTTCTGCTCGGCGTCGTCACCGTGAGCGGGCTGTACATCACGCTGTTCTTCGAGTTCGGCCACGTCGCGTCCTACGAAGCGGTGGCCAAGATGGAACAGCACGCCATTCAGAAGGTGGTCAGAGCCCTGCACCGGTACTCCAGCGCTGCGCTGGTGCTGACCACATTGGTGCACGCATGGCGGATCTTTGCCGCCGGACGCTTCAAGGGCGGTCCGCGGCCCTGGCGCTGGGCCACCGGATTCGCCGCCCTGGTTTTGGTGTGGCTCGCCGGTGTGACCGGCTACTGGCTGGTGTGGGACCAGCGAGCCCAGGCGCTCAACGAAGCCACCCTGCGTCTACTGCGTAGCGCCGGGGTCGGACGACAGTTCCTGCTGCGGGAGCTGTCCGGCCTCGTGCCAGGTTCGGGTTCTGGATTCCTGCTGGTGCTCTGGTTCGCCCACCTGTTTCTCACCATCGCGATCGGCTGGTTTGCGTTCCGCCATCTGCGCCGCTCACGACTGCCGTGGTACCCGCCCACGATCTGGATGACCTTGATGGGCGGGGCGCTCGTGCTGGTGTCGGTCGCCGTGCCGGTGGGAATGCTCGGGCCGGCCCGGGCCGATCTGATGCCGGCGAGCATGCCACTCGACCCCTTCGTCATGTTCCTGTTGCCTCCGCTGCTATCGGATTTCAACTGGGTGATGGTGGGCGTGAGCTCGGTCGCAATGGCCGTCGCCTTCGCCCTACCCCGGCTGTTGCGTGGACCGAAGACCCAGGTCGTAGCAATCGACGCCGACGCCTGCACCGGATGTGACCTCTGCGCCGTCGATTGCCCCTACGACGCTCTGGCGATGGTCGCGCGAGGCACTGATCAACCGACACTGGCCGTGCTCGACGCCGCCCGGTGCGTCGGCTGCGGGATCTGCCTGGGATCTTGCTCGTTCGGCGCTATCGACCACCCCGAACTAGGTGGGCGCAACCTGCCATCGGTCGCCGGGAAACACGTGACGATCGCGTGCGAACGGCATCTCATGCATTCCGAACCTGGCGGCCCTCTCGACCCAGCCGACCGGCTCCGGGTGGTGAGCGGGGTGCGCTGTGCCGGCAGCTTCGATCCGTCGGCGATCCGGCCGCTCACCGAACAGGGAGCGCTCGATGTGCACCTGGTTGGCTGTCCCCCCGGCGACTGTCTCTACGGGATCGGCAACCAGCTCGCCTCGGAACGAATGCGGGGCGAACGGGCCCCCCATCCGGCCAGGAAGTTCTACGGCAACATCATCCAGGACTGGGTCTCTCCGCTCGACCTGACAGCCGCAATCGATGAGCCCGGAGAGCACAGCAGCTCGAACATCGCGAGCCGGCCGGGCGGTCGGAACCGACTCATCGGAGCTGGCCTGCTCGTCTCCCTCTCCGTCGTCGCGGTCGTCGCAGCCACCCGGGCGCCGTTCCGAACCCAAACCGAGACAGCAGAGATTCGGATCGGGGTCGACCATGTTGCCGGTCGGGAACTCGCCCTCGCTCCGGCCGAAGGTCCTGTCAGCCGAATCGAGGGCATCCAGGTGGTCTACAACTCTGACCCGCTCGGTTCCCAAGCCGTCGACGCCGCTGGTGAGCGGTCACTCGACCTGCTCGACTGGTCGGTGCCCGCCGGGGCTGGCGTGGTCGAGGTTCGGGTGCTGTCCGACGGTGACGAGCGAACGGTCCTAACCGCGGACGTCGACCTCGAGCCCGGCCACCGCCAATCCGTGCTTCTCAACGACGTGCCGCCGCCGCCCGGCGCACGTGATGGACGAACCGTCTTCGACTCGCGACAGGTCGGCTGTCAGGTGTGCCACTCCGTCGAGCCCGGTGACGACGGTGTCGGACCCACGCTCTATGGGGTGGCCTCCCGGGCCGGTTCGCTGGTCGAAGGGCTCGATGCCGAGCTGTACCTCCGACAGTCAATCCTGCTGCCGGATCAGTACATTGTGGACGGGTGGCCGAGCGGACAGATGCTTCCGATCTATCTCGACCGCCTGAGCGAGCAAGATCTCGATGCGCTCATTGCGTATCTGCTCACCTTGACCGAGGAGGAACGATGAGCTCCAACAGCGGGGGGTCAGGCGCTGGGGAAGACCTCTTCGGTCCCGACCTCATCGGAACCGTCGACCCGTCGGGTTCCGGTCATGGAGCCGTCAGGCATGATCACATACGATCCGGTACCGCTCCGCTGGCCAGCGGCCGCAGCGGTCGTCTCCCACTCGACGTTCAACTCGTTCCCGGCGCGGATACCGGTTCCGCTCACGATCGCGCCGGTCACGATCCACTCGAGCCGGTACCGGTCGGCTCCGGAATCGGTGATCACCAGAGTGCCGGAGTACTCCCTTCCGCTGGGGTCCACACCGTTCACGGTGTAGGTGCCGGCGAGGCCGGAAGCGTCGTCCCGGCCGACAGCGAGGTTCCCGGGCAACGCGGTGATGTAGAGGAAGACCAGGAAGGCAACCACTCCGACGAGCCACCAAATTCGCTTCACGGCGCTGAGCCTAACGACTCCGAAGAGTTCCGATTCCCGGGTTGGCTCAAAGCCGCCGCCGCGATGATGGTCGTGATCATTCTCGCCGCGATGGCCTTTGCCATCTTCGAACCGATCCAGGTGCTGCCCCGCATGCGCCTGGCGCCCGGCTTCGCCCTCACCGACCAGAGCGGCGAACCGTTCAGCAGTGAGGTGGCCCGAGGGACCGTGACTCTCTACACGTTCGCTACGACCGGATGCGACGAACAGTGCGAGACGGTGAGCGACACGATGCGTGATGTGCAGCGTCGGGTCGAAGCCGAGGTCGACATGGGGTCCTCAGAGTTCGCTCTGGTCACCGTGGCTCTCGACCCCACCGACAGCGAGGCCCTCGCCGTCGCCGCGGCAGAAGCAGGGGCCGATGGACAGACCTGGCGATGGGTCGGATCGGACGACGAAGCGGCCATCCGTCGCACCGTTGGGACCGGGTTCCAACGGTTCTTCGAGACAGCCGATGACGGATCGATTCGCTACGACCCAAGCTTTGTGCTCGTCGATGGGAACGGCGTAGTGCGGGGCGATTATCGCTACAGCACCTTGGCCAACGATGGCGAAAAACTGTCCCGCCATGTGGCGATCCTGGCCGAGGAGATTCGCAATGCAACCGGAGCCACCGCGGTCGCCTACGAAGCCGCCCACCTCTTTCTGTGCTACCCCTGAACCTTCGCAACGGACCTATCGATGACTACCCCTACCGCTGATCTACCACCGGCTGCCGACCAGACCCCCAACACCGAGCCGAACCGCGCCCGCCGTCGTTCGGGACGGATGCGAGTTCTCGCGGTCGTTGCCGCGGTGGTCGTTGGTATCGCATTTGCCTTCCTTGCCATTCGTACGGTGGGCCCGCACCTGTATGCCGGCACGGTCCTCCAGGGCGACACGCCGGCGCCGGCGTTGGAGGGTCTCGTGCGAGCCGACGGGTCCTCCGTCGACCTCGCCGATTACGAAGGCGACGTTCTGATGGTCTTCTTCGGCTACGCCAACTGCCCCGACGTTTGCCCGACCACCATGGCCACCGCTGCGCAGGCGATGGACTCGCTGAGCGCAGAAGATCGCGACCGCACCCGACTGTTGATGGTGTCGGTCGATCCGTCTCGTGACACGGCCGAATACCTGGAGACGTTCACCAGCTTCTTCCACCCCAACTTCTCCGGAGCGACAGGGCCGGTCGAGGCCATCGACTCAGCTGCCAGTCAGTACGGCATCTTCTACCAGCTCGGTGAGGGCGAGGACTATACGGTCGATCACACTGCCAGCCTGATGGGTATCGCTCCCGACGGCGTGCTGCGGATCGTCTGGCCACCGGAGGTCACCGCCGAACAACTGGCCGGAGACATCGCCGAACTGCTCGGATGAAACGACTGGCTGTGCTGTGCTGTGCTCTGGCAGCCTGCGGTTCCTCCGGCGACGGCGACCTTGTGGTTCGCGACCCGTGGTTCCGTGCCCCGCCACCGTTCGCCAACACCGCCGCGATGTACGCGGAGATCAACAACCCAACCGACGTGGACGATTCGCTCCTCACGATGGGATCGCCGCAATGCCGCTCATTCGAGCTTCACCGAACCGTCACCAGCGACAACGTCGCATCGATGGAAGCTATCGGGGACGTCGGGCTACAGATCGGGGCCGGCGAGTCGCTGGCGCTCGAGCCGGGAGGGCTTCACGGCATGTGCCTCGGACTGGACGACGGATTCGAAGAGGGCGACAACGTTGTCGTCGACCTCCAATTCGAGACGATGGGAAGGGTGACGCTCTCGGTCCCGATCCAGCGCCGCTGACAACGACCAGAATTGTGTCGACGTGACCAAAAAGCGTCACGTCACTACATCCCACCGTTCTGTCGTCAGGCGAAGACGCGTGGCGTGTTCGCTCGACGATTTTTCGGTTGGACGTGGTGGCGTGACGACAGAACGGTCAGCGGTTCATGTGCTGATTGCCCGAAGCAGGCGGCCGAACGCTGAAGGGCAACGGCACGATCTCGACGGTGCCTCCTGCGTTGGTGATCGCCTCCTCGGCGCTCTTGGACACCGCATGTGCCTTCACGGTGAGCGCCTTGTTGATCGGCGCTCCACGGCCGAGGATCTTCACCAATGCGCCCTTGTGGGTGATGCCGGCCTCTCGCAGGCTCTCGGGGGACACATCGGTCAGCTTGGCCTCGACCACGGTGTCGAGGTTGACGCCTTGATACTCGACCCGGAACGGGTTCTTGAAACCACGGAGCTTCGGCAGGCGACGCTGCAGGGGCAGCTGTCCACCCTCAAAACGAGCCGGGATTGTGCCACGGGCCTTCTGACCCTTGTGGCCGCGACCAGCCGTCTTGCCAGCCTTACCAGCAATACCGCGCGCCTTGCGCTTCCGGCGCTGAGTGGAGCCCTCTGCGGGCTGTAGTTCGTGGA
>JABDJU010000155.1 GCA_013003325.1 Acidimicrobiales bacterium | reverse complement strand
GTCTTCTGCTACGACGATCGCAAGGACGTCTCCGTAGTACGACGTGCGGCCACCCTCGGGGATAAAAACCGGCCAATCCTTGTGGATGAGGCCGACCCGCAGCTCGCCCGGCACGTCCCCGCCGGTGAAGACATCAACAACACCAGGGAAGGCCTTTGCCGCAGACGTGTCGATTGCGACGATGTCGGCGCGGGCGTGTTCTGTGAGGTGAAGCGCGGCATGGAGCATGCCCTCGACCTTCATATCGTCGATGTAGCCGCGATCTCCGAGGGCCAGCTCGGTCGCCTCGTATTTGGTGCCCGATTTGCCGATGCCCACCGGCAGTTCGATTGCCGGGATCTGTCCATGGGTGAGCATCTCAACAGCGTCGAAGATCTTGGTGTAGCCGGTGCAGCGGCACAGATGAGCGCCGAGGCGGCCGGCGGTCACATCCTTGGTGAGATCACTTCCCTTTTGATCGAGAAGGGCTTTGACCCGCACCAGGATTCCCGGCGTGCAGAAGCCACACTGCAGGGCGCCGGCAGCGGCAAAGGCACTCGCCAGGCGGTCCCGCTCCACTTCGTCGAACCCCTCGAGTGTGGTGATCTCTTTGCCCGCCACCTTCTCCAGCGGCGTCTGGCATGAAACCCTCGCCTTACCGTCGATGAGCACCGTGCAGCAGCCACATTGGCCAGAAGGTGCACAGCCGTCCTTGGCGGCGGTCAATCCCAGTTCCTCGCGCAACGCGCCAAGAAGGCTGGCATGGTGAGAAGAAACCTCGACGGCCTCACCGTTGACGACCAGGGAAACCCCTACTCGATCAGTCGTCGTCATCAGACCTCCCGGAATGCGTCACACCGCGGCATCGACCGCTTTTCAATACTGATCGCCAACTTTACATTTTGTCAAGAAGTCCGAATCGCAACGTATCATCTAGACGTCACAACCGAAGCTCTCGAGAACAAGATGAGTCAAGCAAGAGCCGAATTCATAGTCGAGCCTTTCACGGAGGGCGCCCCCGGTCCCCACGTCGACGCCGCGATCGCCGCGGCACGAGCCGCCGGATTCGAACCCGATGTCGGCCCATTTGGCACGGCCATCACCGGGGCAGCGGCTGATGTCTTCGCGGCGCTCAACACGCTGGTGGAGTCGAGCACTCGCGCCGGCGCAACTCGTATCTCAGTCCAGGTCACGGTCGAATGACGCTCCCCAACCATCCCGTGCTGGAAGCGCTGGCGCCGATCGCCAAGGCCGTTGGAGGCGAAATTGTTCCCAAGTCCGACATTGCCAGCGGTGATGTGCCGGTGCAGTGGGATGGGACGACCATCGCCGGCTTTCGGCTGGCGCCGATGCAGACCGCACTCGACCGCCTGGTCGCCAGCGTCGAAAACGAGCTGGGGTCGAAGCTCGCCGCACTCGACCGCGTGGAAAAGCAAGTGGCTGTTCGGCTGCTCGACGAGAAGGGCGCGTTCTTGCTGCGAAAGTCAATCGAGGACGTTGCTGATCAGATGGGCGTAAGCCGCATAACGATCTACAACTACCTGAACACTGTTCGTGAGACAGCCTCCAGCAAGCCCTAACTGACTTCGAAACGTGTGCCGATCGCGGTCGGTGGATCGCTGCGCAAAATCGCTCGTAGCCATGGGTAGCGGTCGAGCCAGTCGAGCAGAGTTCGCCAGTTCACGACGACCAGCGCCAGGATCATTGCCGGAAACGGAATCGAAGGCAGCACTTGCGAGAAGGTGGGGAATTCGGGCTGCAGGTTCAATGCGAACGCCTGCATGCCACCGAAGAAGAGCACGCCGAATGCTGCTCTCAAGGGATGCCAGCCACCGAAGATGACGATGGCAAGCACGATCCAGCCCAGGTTCAACGTCGGCCGATCAGACCAGCCGATTTTGACATCGAGGGTGAACGCGGCGCCGCCGATACCGATCAGTGCCCCGCCCAGCCCGGTGTAGAAGTACCGGAGCTTGTTGACCGGGATCCCCCGCGAATGGGCAGCCTCTGGCCGCTCGCCTACACCTTGGAGCTCTAGACCGGTCCTGGTCCGATAGATGAAGTAGTAGGTGGCGAACACAGTGAGGATGCTCAGATAGACGATGACGTTGTGACCGAAAAGCACCGGCCCGAAGAAAGGTATCGAACTCAATCCAGGGATGTCCCAGGCCGGCACGGCAACCGGTTGGCGGCCTACGTAGCCACTCCCGAGGAAACGGCTCAGTGCGGTGCACAGCGCGAACAACACGAAGCCGACAGCAACCTGATTGAGACCGAGCTTGATGTTCCCAAAAGCGATGATCAGAGCCACCGCAACACCGACGGCAGCTGCAGCTGGGAAGCCGATCCACACGTTGTCCGTTTGGAACGCAACCACGAAACCCGCCAGAGCCGACAACATCATCGAACCGTCGACGGACAGGTTGATCACGCCGGCCTTTTCTGAAATCGTCTCACCCATCGTGGCGAATAGGAGACCTGACGACCCGGCGACGATCGAAGCAATGGTCGCGGTGTCGAACATCTCCCACAGTGCGCTGAGGAACCCACTCACGCCGATGCCTCCTCAGATACTTTTTCAGCCGCCTTGGCATTGCGATATGCGGCCCAGCCGAGCCCGAACATGGCGGAGAGAACCAGGACGCCCTGCACCACTCCCCCGAGCGTGGAGGACAGGTCGAGCCGAAGGTCGAGCTGCGAAGCGCCGACCGCAATCATCGCGAAGAAGAACGAAATCGGGATCGTCCAGAAGGCACGGAATCTGGCCAGCAGCACGACGAGGATGGCGAGGAACCCGTAATTGCCGCTAATCGCAGGGATGAGCTTGAAGTGGAATCCGGTGGCCTGCGAGGTGCCGGCAATCCCCGCAAGGGCTCCGCAGATCATGAATGCGCCGAGCAGATACCTGTTAGTCGGGATTCCCAGCAGAAAGGCGCTCGGCCGATTCGCCCCCACCGCCTTGAGCTTGAGTCCGTAAAGCGTTCCGCGAAATAGCACCCAGACGCCTGCGATGGCGATCAACGTCACACCGATCATCAGTGGCGACAATCGGCTTCGCTCTAGCGAAGGCAGCAGGGCTGCATCGGGGAATATGTCGGTTCCGCTGGTAGACGCCGCTCCGGACCGGCTCCATGGCCCGATGACCAGATAGGTCGTGATCGACACGGCCACGAAGTCGAGCCCGAGGCCGCCGAAGATCTCGTTCACGCCGCCGGCTGTCCGCAGAACACCGACCAGCAAACCCCACAACATTCCGCCGATGGCGCCGGCCACGATCGTCAACAAAACGAGTAGCGGCCGAGGCGCAGACACACTGCGCGCCACCCAAGACGCAAAGATCGCGCCCATGATGATCTGACCTTCAATTCCGATGTTCCACATGCCGGCCCGGAATGTGACGATGAGCCCTGCCGACGCAAGGGCGATCGGTACCCAGACCATGACGGTGTCGCCGATTTTGGAAGCGGAACCACCTTCGAAGGGTGGCCACCCGATCGAGCCCTCGATGATGAACCGAATCGGATCCCATGGATTGGTCCCGGCGAGGACCAGCAGGGCAACGGTAGAGACCACGACCACGCCGACCGGGATCAGTATCGAACGAAGCCGGGAGCTCATGCCGGAGCTCCTTCTGATCGACCGCCGATGAGCAGCCCGATTTCGTCTACCGAAGTTGCTGATGCGTCGAGCTCACCGATGATCCGTCCCGAGAAAAACACGAGGATGCGATCGCTGTAGCGAAGCAGCTCATCCAAGTCGGCTGACGCAAAGATGATGGAGGTGCCCCCCTCACGCCTCGCCAGCAGCTGTTCCCACACCCAGTCGGCTGACTCGATATCGAGACCGCGAGTGGGGTGTTCCATCAACAGCACGCTGAGCTCTGGTGGCAACATTGCGAGCAGCAGTCTTTGCTGGTTGCCGCCAGAGAGCGATTCCGCCGTTGACGCTTCTGTGCCCTTTATCGTGAAGTGGTCAACTTGCTCGATCGCTCGATCGCGCGCCTTGCCCCAGTCGACGAAGAACCGCTTGTCATCGCCGGCCAGCACAAAATGCTCAGTGACGGTC
>JABDJU010000150.1 GCA_013003325.1 Acidimicrobiales bacterium | reverse complement strand
GGATTGGGGTGTTGTAGGTCGTTCACGAGGCGGTTTCCTTCCCAGCGTCAGCCGCGCCCGGAACCGCATCGGGGGCGACGACATTCCAGTCGACCTCGAAGGGCTCCAGCGGCCGCAGGGCCACATCGATGGCGGTCCAGAAGGTTCGGGTGAATGGGTCGAGCAAAGGCGGGATCACCAGGGCCGCCGCCATCAACCCGGCGGCGAGAACCCAGCGGGGCACCGAGGAGTCGTGAAACATCACGACCGCAGTGATCATGAGTACAAGAATCGATCCGAACGTCACGATGGTGTTCATGCCGATGGCGCCGATCCAGTGACCCTCTATCCGCTCGAACTTCAGGCCACAGCGGGGGCAGCGGTCGACGATTCTGAACCAGCGACGAAACAGCCCGCCGCGGCCACATGCCGGGCACCGCTTGGTCAGACCCCACATGAGCGATCGCCGCACCGGAGGACCGGGTTTGTGGCCCCGCCGTCGCCGGTTGCCGGAATGTGCTCCCGAGCCGACATCGCTCACCCCGGCTCCTCCTCCTGCCCCGGCGCATCCAGTCCTGAGTCGCGGGCCCACCCAATCAGCCGTGCGCCCGCTTCATCGATGTCGGCTTCTGAGCCGGCGATCGAGAGTCGCACGAACCGCTCGCCGCGGACCGGGTCGAAATCGATTCCCGGCGTAGCGGCGATGTCGAGCTCCTCGAGCCAGCGCCGGCAGAGTTCGGAGGCGGTGAAGCCGGTGTGGGCGATGTCGACCCAGAGGTAGAACGCCCCTTCGGCCGGGGCGATGCTGTGGAATCCGGCCAATCTGAGGGAACCGAGCATCGAATTCCGATTCCGTCGATACCGGGCGACGTTTTCATCGCATTCTTCTCTTGCATCGAAGGCTGCGATCCCGGCCCGCTGGCTGAGCGTAGGTGCCGAAATCGTGAGGTTCTGAGCGAGGCGTTCGAGCCGAGGTATCAACGTCGGCGGGGCGACGATCCAACCCAGCCGCCAGCCGGTCATGCTGAAGTACTTGGAGAAGCTATTGAACACGACCACCTCGTCGTCGACCGCCAACGCGGTGGGCGGTTCGATATCGAAGGTGAGGCCGTGATAGATCTCGTCCACGATCACATGAACCGCATGTGCTGATGCCCACCCGAGCAGCTCGGTCAGATGCTCTTCGTGGAGGATGACCCCGGTGGGATTGCTCGGGCTCGCGAGGATCAAACCATCGAGAGGGCCGGCTGCGTCGAGCTGCTCGACCGTCGGCCGGAAGTCGGTTTCGGCATCGACCGGAATCGACACAACATCGATCCCAAAGGCCTTGAGATCGTTTCGATAACACGGGTAGCTCGGCTCGATCACGCCGACGCGCTGGCCCGGGTCCCACAGCGCCAGGAATGCCAGCACGCAGCTCCCCGACGCACCGGTGGTCACTACGACCCTGGCCGGATCGACATCGATGCCGTAGCGCTCGTGGTACCACCGAGCGATGCGTTCCCGAAGCTCGGGGGTCCCGAGGGCACCGGTGTACCCGATGATGTCGTCATCGAGAGCGGCTTTGGCGGCGGCACGGACGGCGAGAGGCGCTGGTGTCGACGGTTGACCAACCTCGAGATGGAGCACTCGGTTGCCGGCCCGCTCGTGGGCCGCCGCAGCGTTCATGCTCTCCATCACATGAAACGGTTCGATATCTCCACGGGCGGAGTAGCGGTCAGCGGGTCGCACTCCCTCCATCGTATTGAACGGTGCAGAGAATGAATGAGGGCTCTCACCTTGTCGGTGAGAGCCCCCGTATCGAGAACATGATCCGTAGAATTCGGCAGCCGCTGCCCGCCAGTGGCTATGCCGAGAACCAGTTCCCGGTACCCGCAGGTATCAGTGAATCGCTTGCTACCGGCAGTCGCAATAGGTCGGTCGGTTCAGCGTGCTTGGGCAACGAGGTTGTTCGTCACAGGCGCAGCCGAGCCGGTGCCTAGAGGAGCCTGATCAGACTGCTCGTATCCCAGCGATTTCCGCCCCGGCTCTGGATCTGGGCGTAGAACTGGTCGACGAGGGCTCCGATCGGGACCGACGCCCCCACCGAGTGGGCCTGGTCGAGTGCGATGCGGAGATCCTTGCGCATCCAGTCGACGGCGAATCCGAACTCGAACTCGTCAGCCACCATGGTCCTGCCTCTGTTCTCCATCTGCCACGAGCCGGCTGCACCCTTGGAAATCACATCGAGCACGATGTCCATGTCGAGCCCGGCCTTCATGCCGAACGCAATCCCCTCGCTCAAACCTTGCAGGAGACCGGCGATCGAGAGTTGGTTGACCATCTTGCACAGCTGTCCCGACCCGGCACCCCCGATCCTCGTGACCGCCACCGCAAAGGGCTCGATAACGGGGGCGACCGCATCAAAGTGGGATTGATCGCCTCCGCACATGACCGTCAGCTTCCCGTTCTGTGCTCCCGCCTCCCCGCCCGACACCGGAGCGTCGACAAAGCCGATGTTCCGCTGTGCACATGCGGCATGGAGCACGCGAGCGAGGTCGGCCGAGGCCGTGGTGTGGTCGACGAGGATCGAACCCTCCTTCATGCCTTCGAGGGCACCGTCCTCGCCGAAGACCACTGCGCGCACGTCGTCGTCGGCTCCGACAATTGTGATCACGACGTCTGCATCGTGGGCAGCGTCGCGCGGGGATGCAGCCAATGCGCCGCCGTAGCGCTCCACCCAGGCTTCAGCCTTGGCCGTCGTGCGATTGAACACCGTGACCTCATTGCCAGCTTCCTGCAGGTGTCCGGCCATGGGAAATCCCATCACGCCGAGACCGATGAACCCGATTGTTGCCATAGATCGAAGCTAGCGACCTTCTACCCTGATGCCGTCGATCGATTGAACCTCGCCCTCGGGGCGCTCGCCGCGGCACTCGCTGCCGCAATACTCGCCGTGCTCTTCGTGGGAACCGAAGATCAACCGCTCGCGGCTTCGACTCGGTCGACGCCGCCATCTTCGACCACGGCGAACCCGACGACGACGACACCGACTGACGAGGGGTCAGCGACCACCCGCACCGATCCCGGCGCAGCGACCATCGTCACGGTTCCCGACACCTTGACGGGTCGCTGGCGCTCGGGCGATGGCGGCACGATCGTTCAGTTCGCCGGGACCGTTGTCGAGTCGCTGCAGACCGAACTCCCCGTTCGGGACGGGTCGGCCGCGGTGGTGCTGGCTGAGGTGACCGAGCTGGGTGACATCCCGACCGAGCTCCGTCCGGTGCAGGTCGTGCTGTTTGTGACCATCGAGACCGACACCGTATTGCGGGGCCCGGATCCGGTACTGGCCGAGTTCGTCTTCGGTGCCGGCGGGCTTCAGCTCACCCTCGCGGTCGAGGGAGTGAACCACGAGTTTGTGCTGGTGCCGAGTTGATCCCAAGGTGACAACCAGCGTGCCGTAGGCCAAGATACGAACGTGAGCAACAGCAGCGCAGTGTTCGATCTCGGTGTTCGGCCACGGGTGCTGTCGATCGTGTTGGCCGGCGGAGAAGGCAAGCGCCTGATGCCGCTGACTGAAGACCGGGCCAAACCTGCGGTGCCCTTCGGCGGTCCGTACCGCCTCATCGACTTTGCGTTGTCAAACCTCGTAAACGGTGGGTATCGCAAGATCGTCGTGCTCACCCAGTACAAGAGTCATTCCCTCGACGTCCACGTCAGTCGTACGTGGCGACTTTCCACCTTCCTTGGCAACTACGTCTCCTCAGTGCCCGCCCAGATGCGGCGGGGTCCGGAGTGGTTCCAAGGGTCCGCCGATGCGCTGTTCCAGAACATCAACCTCATCGACGATGAAAAGCCCGAGTACATCTTCGTGTTCGGCGCTGACCACATCTACCGCATGGATCCCCGGCAGATGCTCGACCAGCACATACGAAGCGGGGCGGGCGTTACGGTTGCCGCCCTCCGGGTGAGCCGGGCCGAAGCAGACCAATTCGGCGTTATCGACAAGGACGAGTCGTCCAACGGCATCAAACGATTCCTCGAAAAGCCGACCGACCCGCCGGGGCTTCCCGACGACCCCGACCGTGTGCTCGCCTCGATGGGCAACTACGTGTTCGACGCCAGCGTGCTCGTCGAAGCCTTGAACGCCGATGCCGCCGAACCCGGTTCGGGTCGCGACATGGGCGGCGACATCATTCCACGGCTCGTCGCCGACGGGGCAGCCGAGGTCTATGACTACACCCAGAACGTAGTCCCCGGCGATGGGGACGCCCAACGGGGGTACTGGCGGGACGTAGGAACCCTGGATGCGTACTTCGACGCCCACATGGATCTGGTGCAGCCGTTGCCGGCCTTCAGTCTGTACAACCAGCAGTGGCCGATCTTCACCCTCGGCCGTTCGCTGCCACCGGCCAAATTGGTGCGCGACGGCGTTCGCTCCCCCGACGTATCCAACTCGGTGATAGCCAACGGCGCGATCCTCTCGGGCTGTACCGCGTTCGAAAGCGTGATCTCGCCCAACGTGCGGGTTGAACGCGACGCCACGATCGAGGGAACCGTCATCTTCGACGACGTGACGATCGGGGCGCGCTCTCAGATCCGTCGCGCCATCATCGACAAGAACGTGGTCGTTCCCCCCGGCACCCGGATCGGGTTCAACCCAGAAGAGGATCGGGCCCGCTTCACCGTTTCCGACGGCGGCGTCGTGGCGGTGCCCAAGAACTACGAGTTCTGAGCTTCGGCCAGAACCTCGGCGTAGAGGTCGGCATGTCGCGCCGCCGGCTCGGTCCAGGACCAGTCGACCTTCATGCCCGTTCGTCTGATCCGATTGAATCTCTGAGTCGACCCGAACGCCCGCAGCGCCCTGTGCATCGCGTCGACGAGCCCGGGCAGGTCGTTCGTGGTCGTAAGGAAACCGGTTCCCCCGGCCACGTCGACATCGGCGTCGACGATCGTGTCGACCAAACCGCCGACCGAGGTGGCGATCGTGGGCGTGCCGTACTCCATGGCCTGCATCTGCGCCAGACCGCAGGGTTCGAATCGGCTCGGCATACAGAAAAGGTCTGAGCCGGCAAATATCAGGTGGGCCAACGGCTCGTCGAAGGCGTCGAGTTGGGCAGCGACGCGGTCGGGATTGTCGGCGGCGATCTGGCGCACCCAGGCGGTGAGGTCGGGAAGCCCCGAGCCGAGTAAAACCACTCGGGCATTCATCGATTCGAGGTAGGGCACGGTGTGCATCAAGAGATCGATGCCCTTCTGGTCGACCAGGCGGCTGACAACGCCGATGATTGAGGCTCCGTCTTCATCCAACTCAAATCGCGCCAGGAGTTCGTCGCGGGCGGCTGCCTTACCCTTGGCCACGGTCCTCGCGGTGTAGGTGGTCGGAAGGTGAGGATCGGTGGCCGGATTCCAGATGCTGGTGTCGATCCCGTTGCGAATGCCCACTAGAGCGGTGCCTTTGGCGCCGAGCTCGTGGTCCATTCCCATGCCTGCTTCGGCAGTGAGGATCTCGCGGGCATAGTTTGGGCTGACGGCGATCACGCGGTCAGCGGTTCTGATCGCAGCGGCCAGCGGGTTGGCGACGTCGTACCAGCTGAAGAGCCACGACCGATGCGGTACCCGGCTCATCCAGAACGCATCGGTCACACCCTGATAACCGAGGGTGTGGACGGTGAGCACGGTGGGCGGCGGGTCGGCGAGGAAGCCTACCGTCGCCGAGCTGTGCCAGTCGTTGAGGTGCAGGACATCCGGTTCGACGCCGCCGTCGTCAGGGCTCCCACACAGTGCGGCGACGCCGGCGGAGAACGCGAAGAACCGCTCGGTGTTGTCGGGCCATGCGATGCCGCTGGAGGGATCGTTGTAGGGGTGAGGCCGCTCGATCCCGGGCGCACTGACCAGAATCACATCGGGCAGGCCCGGTCCGGCACCCCGTCGAGCCAGGGTCGGCCCACACCACGGCGGGACCGGCAACGACCAGGCGTCGACCTCGGTGAAACCGTCGATAGAAGGTCCGTAGTCGGGCAGGACAACGGTCAGGTTGGATCCCTGATCGGTGAGCTCCTTGACCAGCCCGCTCGCCGCCAACCCGAGACCACCGACCGACACCATCGGAGCCAATTCCGCCGACGCGAACAGCACATGGGGCGTGGTAGTTGCGTCCTTACTCATCGACCCTTCTCTCTTCGAGCACGACCACCGACCACGCGTCGGCTTCCACGGTTCCGACCACCGGTCGATCCGGGCCTGCGGGATCGGCCGTGTCGATGGCGACGGTCCAGAATCGATCGGACAGCGCAGTGGGAATGTCGAACTTGATCGGAACGCTGTTGGCGTTCATGAGGATGAGAAACGAGTCGTCGATGACCCGCTCGCCGTGTTTGGTAGCACTCATCAGACCCTGGCCGTTGAGGAACGCCATGATCGCGCGGTTGAGGGGCTGTACCCATTCGTCGTGAGTCATCGGCTCACCGTCGGTGTGATACCAACCGATGTCGGCCAGCGAATCGAGCGAATCATCACTCGGTTCTCCGTCGAAGAAGCGTCGGCGGCGAAACACGGGGTGGCTCTTGCGGAGGTGAACAAGAGAACGGGTGAACTCGAGGAGATCGAGATCGGCGTTGTCCCAATCGATCCAGTTGATTTCGTTGTCCTGAGCGTAGGAGTTGTTGTTGCCCTGTTTGGACCGGCCCAACTCGTCCCCGGCCAGGATCATCGGTACCCCCTGAGACAGCAGCATCGTGGCCAGCATGGCCCGTACCCGCCGTTCCCGAATCTCGTTGACCTCGGGGTTGCTGGTGGGGCCTTCGTGACCGCTGTTCCACGATCGATTGTCGCGTTCGCCGTCGAGATTGTTCTCCAGGTTTGCCTCGTTGTGGCGTTCGTTGTAGCTCACCAGATCAGCCAACGTGAAGCCGTCGTGGGAGGTGATGAAGTTGATCGACGCCGAGGGCCGCCTCCCTCCGCTCTCGTAGAGATCTGAGCTGCCGGTGAAGCGGCTGGCGAAGCTTGCCAGCGTCGACGGCTCACCCTTCCAGAAGCTACGGATCGTGTCGCGATACTGACCGTTCCACTCGCTCCATAGAGGCGGGAATCGGCCGACGTGATAGCCGTCGTCGCCGATGTCCCAGGGCTCGGCAATGAGCTTCACGGTCCGCAGCACCGGGTCCTGATGGACGATGTCGAAGAAGGCGGCGAACCGATCGACGTGGTCGTGGTCGCGAGCGAGCGCAGCGGCGAGGTCGAAACGGAACCCGTCGACCCGCATGTCGGTCACCCAGTACCGCAGCGAGTCCATGATCAGCTGAAGGACGTTCGGATGTCCGACGTCGAGGGTGTTGCCCGTGCCGGTGAAATCGATGTGTTCTCTGGCGTCGTCGGGCGAGAGCCGGTAGTAGCTGTGGTTGGACAGGCCCTTGAAGGCGTAGGCCGGCCCCCACGTGTTTCCCTCGCACGTGTGGTTGTAGACCACATCCAGGATCACCTCGATCCCGGCGGCGTGCATCGTCTTGACCAGGTGCTTGAACTCCTGAACCTGCTCGCCTCGTTGTCCCCAGGCGGCGTAGGCGTTGTGGGGAGCCAGGTAGCCGATCGTCGAATACCCCCAGTAGTTCGTGAGGCCCTTGTCGGCAAGAAAGCTCTCGCTGAAGAACTGATGCACCGGCATCAGCTCGATGGCGGTGACGCCGAGGTCGACCAGGTGGCCAACCACCGATGGGTGGGCCATCCCTGCATACGTGCCCCGGAGCTTCTCGGGCACATCAGGGTGCAGTTTGGTCATCCCGCGTACGTGGGCCTCGTACAGCACGGTTTCCCGCCTGGGCCTCCGAGGCGGTCGGTCATCGCCCCAGTCGAAATATGGGCTCACGACCACCGAGCGAGGCACGAAGTCCTTGCTGTCGCCGATGTGCATCTCGTCGATGTTTCCGTCGCGGTGGTCGAAGACGTCCCGAACGAACTGAACCTCACCTTCAATCGCTTTGGCGTAGGGATCGAGCATCAGTTTGCGGGGGTTGAACCTCAATCCCCGAGCCGGATCCCACGGCCCGTAGGCACGAAAGCCGTAGCGCATACCGGGCCCGACGCCGGGGACGTAACCATGGAAACAGTGGGCGGTCACCTCAGGCAGTTCGAGCTTGGTCTCGATGCCGTGCTCGTCGAAGAGGCACACTTCGACGCCGTGGGCACCATCGGCGAAGACGGCAAAGTTGGTGCCCGAACCATCCCAGGTCGCGCCCAGCGGATATCCCACGCCGGGCCAAATCTCAGTCATGCTCACACCGTACTATCGGCGATTCCCTGCCCTAACGTACTTCCGATGAAGGGTTTTGCATGAGCCGCGCCGCCGACCCGCCGAGTCTTCATGTGTGTTTCTCGGCCGAGGAGTGGGCCCACCTTCGCCAGTCGACCCCGATGACGTTGACCGAACACGACCTCGAGGAGCTCCGGGGTATCAACGTCGAACTCGACATGGCCGAGGTCGAGCGGGTCTTTCTGCCGATGAGCCGACTGCTCAACCTGTACGTCGCCGCCAGTCAGTCGCTGTATCGGGCCAGCGCCACCTTCCTCGGCGAGATGCCCCACAAGGTTCCTTTTGTGATCGGCATCGCCGGGTCGGTGGCGGTAGGTAAGTCCACGACGGCGCGCGTGCTGCAGGCCCTGCTGGGTCGGTGGCCCGATCACCCGACGGTCGACCTCGTCACGACCGACGGATTCCTCTGGCCCAACGCGGTGCTCGAAGAACGGGGTCTGTTGAATCGCAAGGGATTCCCCGAGTCGTACGACCGTAGACGCCTCGTGCGATTCATGTCGGAGATCAAGAGCGGCTCCGACGAGGTCTACGCGCCGGTGTACTCCCATCTCTTTTACGACCGGACCGACGATGTCGTTGCGATCAGGCAGCCTGACATCGTGATCGTCGAGGGCCTCAACGTGCTCCAGACCGGCCAGATCGACAGTGCCAGCCCCGTCTTCGTTTCGGACTACTTCGATTTCTCGATCTATGTCGACGCCGATGTTGCCGATATCCGAGATTGGTACGTCGAGCGCTTCTTCACGCTGAGGGAAACGGCGTTTCGCAATCCCGCCAGCTACTTCCACCGCTACAGCTCCCTGAACGACGAGGAAGCTCGCGAGACAGCCACATCGATATGGACATCGATCAACGAGAAGAACCTGATCGAGAACATCCTTCCCACCAGGGCGCGGGCTGATCTGATTCTCCACAAAGGGGCCAATCACCGCACGAGCCAGGTGCAGCTCCGGCGCCAATGATCGATCTTGCAACCGCAGACTTCCTCCTCCAGTGGGCGGCGGGCGGCATGTTCTTCTGTTGGGTGACAACCCGGCGGCGCGAGGTCTCTATCGGCTACGGCTGGACGATCCGGGGCACCTATCTCGTCATCGCCGTCTTGGGACTCGGTGCCGGGCTCGCATTCGGGGTGAACCCGGTTCGGGAACTGAGCGCCGCGGCGCTTGCAGTGGTCGCGGCTGTCGGGCTGGCCCAGAGCTGGATCCGTCGACATGCCGGCGTCAGCGGTCAGCGGATGGTGGCTGAAACTCGCTCGGCCCGGATCGCAAAGATGACCGGCATCGATCGGTCTCTCACGACAAAACAGCCCGGCAGCGAGTTCGATCCCCGTCTCGACCTGCTCGCCGCCGCTGTCGCGCTGCCCGGGATAGTGGCGGCCGGGATCGCGGCGGGCGACAGCCCGGCTCTACTGGTTGCCCGCATGATTCTCGGCGCGCTCTTCCTAGGGGCGGTGACCGACGCCATGCTCCTCGGCCACTGGTATCTCGTCCAGCCCGGCATGAGCCGTGAGCCGCTCAACGAGTTGGTGCGGTGGACCGCCATCTTGTGGCTCCCTCATACCGTTGTCTTCCTCCTCCCGACCGGCATGGTGAGCGCCCTCAACGGATCGATCGAAGATGGCTACGACGGCATGCTTGGGTACTTCTGGGTCGGATGCGTAGTCGCCACCATCGTGCTGGTGTTCGTGACCATGGCCGCGTTGCGGGAGCGGCAGTACAGTGCGGTGATGGCCGCAACCGGTCTGCTGTATCTGGCCATCCTCACGGCCTTCGGCATGGATCTGGTGGCCCGGGCCATTCTCGCCATCGGCGAGTCGGCCTGAGGCTCACGCCTCCACGATGGCCAAGCGTCGAGAACTGTTGATCAAACGCCGAGGACCGTCGGCGGTGGCCAC
The DNA here is from genome assembly GCA_013003325.1 of Acidimicrobiales bacterium. Classification (GTDB taxonomy): domain Bacteria; phylum Actinomycetota; class Acidimicrobiia; order Acidimicrobiales; family SZUA-35; genus JABDIY01. The sequence goes on along the minus strand of JABDJU010000150.1, from coordinate 2,108 downwards.
AACGATGTCCTCGATCCGGGCCCCCCACCGTCCCTGGATGTAGAACCCAGGCTCGATACTGAAGGCGTTTCCGGCCTCGAGGGGCTCGGCATTCCCGCCGACCAGGTAGGGGTCCTCATGGCCCTCGACGCCGATGCCATGGCCCAGCCGGTGAAGGAAGTAGGCGCCGAGCCCGGCGCTGGTCAAGACATCCCGGGCGGCGCGATCCACCTCCTCTGCGGGCGTGCCCACCTGCGCCGCCTGGTAGCCGGCCTCTTGGGCCGCGGCGAGTGCCTCGTAGGCCTCGGTGAACTCCTCCGGCGGGTCGCCGGTGAACACCATCCGGGTCGTGTCAGAGCAGTACCCGGGTTGACCCACCGGCTCAGCCGTTGTTCCGCCGAAGTCAAACAGCACTGGTTCGCCAGCCTGAATGACTCTGTCGCCGGTGTCGTGGTGGGGGCTGGACGAGTTGGGTCCCGAGGCGACGATGCAGAAGTTCACCCGGGTATGACCGTTGTCGAGGATGCGGGCCCGCAGATCGGCTGCAACCTCGGTCTCAGACCGACCGATGAGCGGAATATCACCGTTCTGAAGTTCCGTTGCCACCACATCGACCCCGGCTCCAGCCCGGGCCAGGGCGTCGATCTCAGCGTCGTCCTTGGCCGCCCGCAACGGTCCGAGTACCGAACCGGCGTCGGTCCATGACCCAGACGCCAGACGTCGCTGCAGTGCTACGAGAAACCGGCTCCACGTGTGATCACCGATTGCCAATCGGCCGGTTGCGGCGCCGCCCAGGGCATCGGCCACCAGCTCGACAGGATCATCGGTCTCGCCCCAGGGACTGAGCGTGAGGAGCTTCTCCCGGTCGACCACGCGCTCGGTCTCAAAGCTGGGGACCACCAGCGTCGGAGCACCCTCCCGAGGGAGCACCAGCATGGTGAGCCGCTCTTGGGCCATCGCGGTGAACCCGGTGAGCCACGGCAGATCGGGACCCACCGACAGCAGGACTGCGTCAACACCCTCGGCTCTCATAGCGGTCCGCACCCGCTCTACGCGTTGAGAAAACACATGGGTGACAGTACCCGTTGGTCTTGAGTTCTGGGAGATCCCGCCGATTGAAGGGCATGACGTTTTCGGTGGTGCCTGAACTCACGGCCGCAACAGACCGCTTGCGGCAACGTATCGACACGAGCGCCCGTCGCCTGCAGAGTCGGCTTCAGGTCATCGCCGACGCTCACGATCTGCGACGTTCGGACCTGACCCGCACGACACGCGAGCTGAAGCGGATGGGCCACGACGGATCCGAGCCCTCCCCGACCGAGTTCTGGGAAATGACCGCTGAGCCGATGGCGGCGATGCTGCTGAACACATCGATCGCAGCTATCGATGACGAGCTGGCCGCAGTCGAGGACGCGATCGACCGATTCTCCGAATCGGTTCGGATCATCAACCGGTCAGCCACCACTCACGTCAGCGCCGGTCGGGTCCGCCTCATGCTCGAAGAGGAATTGCGGGTACTGGAGCGGTGCGCCGCATCGACGGACAACATCAACCGGCTGGCCGGCCGCTGGTCGAATCAACTCCGTCGAGCCGCCTGGCGTCGTCAGGCCCCGCTGCTGCTGTTCCGTTCCGCGGCCGAAGCTGATGCGCTCCTGAGCCAGGCTCAGGTCGCCTTGGTCGAGACCGCGCCGTGGGCGCACACCGATCGCCTGTTGAGCGCATTCGAGCTCTGCCATGCCGACATTCGCACCCACCTGATCGACAAGGTGGCCGAGGTCGGCACTTTGTCACCGGTCACTGTGAACCGGCGACGCACGGTTTCAGCCTGACGACCGACTCGGCTGAGCCCTAGGCAAAGACCAGACGGCCGATCCATTCGGCGATGAGGGCCGGTTTGTCCTGACCTTCGATCTCGACCACCATCTTCCTGGTCTGATCCACCGAGCTGCCCTTGAGCGCAACATCGATGGTCTCGGCCGTCGCCCGGATGCGAGCGCCCGACGGCACCGGGTTGATGAAACGGACCTTGTTGAGCCCGTAGTTGACGCCCATGAGGAGGCCGGTGAGATCGGGCGGGTCGTTGTCGACGATGCTCTCGCTCAGCTTCACCAGCATCGACAGCGTGAGGA
>JABDJU010000114.1 GCA_013003325.1 Acidimicrobiales bacterium | reverse complement strand
CTGTGGAGCCCACGACGGAATGTCGATGAGGTACGAAACGAGAGACATCGAGCTGATGCCGAGCGCCAGTCCGAACAGGGCCATCCCGATCGGCAAGCCCATTGCCACAAACGACCCGAACGCTACGAGCAGAATGATGACCGCAGCGATCAATCCGATGATTTCTCCCGTACCGGTTTCCGGTTCTTCGAAGGCGAAGAAGAGGTCACCACCGGCCTCGACCTGGAGTGGAGATCCGATTCGTGCGTCCTCCAGCGCATCGGTGAACACATGGAGGTCAGCCGGGCTCAGGTCTTCCATCACCGGGTATTGCAGATTGAACAAGGCCACCCGACCATCAGCGGACACCTGGCCCGATGCGACCGCGTTCGCCGGGTCATTGGCCAGGACCGAAGCCGGATCGCTGATCTCGATCAGGTTGGGCAGTGAGTCGAATTGGCTCCGTATGTCGTGGAGCGCATTCCGAGCCTCGGGTGAATCGAAGAACGTCGCCGCCTCGTCCAGCGGGGTGACGACGACCCTTGCGGTCAGCCCGGCCTGGTCGGACTGGGCTCGGGCCAGCAGCTCGGTTGCCTCGGTGGAATCCAGTCCGGGCACTGCGAAAGAATCCTCCAGTTCCTTTCCCACCGTGCTCGATGCGATCACAACGATCACGGCTACCGCGAACCAGGAGCTGATCACCAGCCAGGGCCGGCGGGCCGAGAACCGGCCGAGCCGATACAGCAAGTGCGACATGGGAAACCCTCCATCAAACGTGTCTTGAATCCGGTGCTCACCGGCCACTGAACGATGACCGTTCAACCACCAAGGGCGCATCGGGTGATCGGGTGGAACGACACCGGCCGGGCGGACGAGCCAGGCCCGTACTTTTGGCCGATTTCACCAAGAGCCCGCGTTCCCTACTCTGAGACGTGATGTACGCCGACGACAGCGACCGGGAAACGGTCCAGGGCCATTTGCAGTCCCTGCTCACGGTTCCCGCAACCGAAGATCCACCCCGGCGCGTGTGGCGCGACTGGGTCTTCCTGGGCCTCGTGCTGGCCTCGGCCACCGCCGAGGCCATCTGGCGGCCCGATGTGATTTGGCGATGGGGTGCGTTCGCGGTGTGCATCGTGTCGGCGATCGGAATCCTCTACCGGCGTACGTATCCGCTCACCGCGGCTGTCATTCCCTTCGTCGCCTTCAACGTCGCAGAAGTGACCTCTCTCATCGTCAAAGACGGAGAGTCGGTCGGCCTCTACACCAGCGCCTACGTACTGGTGCTGGTGTATTCGGTCTTCCGGTGGGCAGGTGGGCGGCAGATGGTGGTCATGTTGGTGGTGATGACGATCGCCTGGACCATCGGCTGGTTCAGCGCCGACAACATCCCGGGCGACATCATCGGCGCCGCCATCGTCTTGTTGTTTCCCGCAGTTGCGGGGCTGGAGATCCGCCACGCCCGCCAGCATCAGCGCCGATCGATCGATGAAGCCCGTTCGCTGGAGCGGGAACAAATCGCCCGCGAACTGCACGACAGCGTCGCCCATCACGTTTCGGCCATCGCCATTCAGGCCCAAGCCGGGCTCGCCGTTTCAGCCAATGATCCGGCGGCGGCGCGATCTGCGCTGGAGGTCGTGGAAGAAGCGGCCGCTCGAACCCTGGCCGAGATGCGCACGATGGTGGGGGCACTCCGCGACGACAGCACCGATGCCGAGCTCACCCCCCAGTCAGGGGTTCGTGACATCGCCCGGTTGGGGCACACCGCACCGGATGCTCCCGAAGTGCGGGTCGAGCTCCACGGTGATCTGGTAGATCTCAGCCCTCCGGTCGACGCCGCCCTGTTCCGATTGGCCCAAGAGTCGATCACCAACGCCAACCGTCACGCTCGCAATGCGACCCAAATTCTGGTTCGGGTCGATGGCACCGACGATGTGGTTCGGCTCGACGTCAGCGACGACGGCGAGGTCGTGTCTCCCCACATTGCCGGCCCGCCCGGCTATGGCCTGCTCGGCATGGCCGAACGGGCTAAGCTCCTCGGCGGGCGCTTCCGCGCCGGACCGGGGTCGGGGCGGGGCTGGATCGTGAGCGCAGAACTCCCCCGAGCGGTGTCGTCATGAGCATTCGAGTCCTCATCGCCGATGATCAGGACCTGGTGCGAACCGGGCTCAGCATGATCCTCAGCGCACAGGACGGAATAGAGGTCGTGGCTGAAGTCGCCGACGGTCGCGAGGCTGTCACGATGGCTCGACATCTCAGACCTGATGTATGCCTCCTCGACATACGGATGCCCGAGATCGACGGCATCGAGGCCACCCGCCAACTTGCCGGACCAGATGTCGACGATCCTCTGGCTGTGGTGGTCATCACAACCTTCGATATGGACGAATACGTTCACGGCGCACTTCGGGCGGGAGCCAAAGGCTTCCTCCTCAAGGATGCCGGAGCGGACCTGCTGGTCCAGGCACTTCATGCCGCCGCCAATGGCGACGCACTGATCGCCCCGAGCGTTACCGCCCGGCTTCTGTCGGCCTTTTCTGATAGCGCCTCGGCCCGCCCGACCCAGCAGCCGATCGAACCGCTGACCGGGCGCGAAGAAGAGGTGCTGCAGACGGTCGCATCCGGACGCACCAACTACGAGATCGCCGACGATCTGCACATCAGCTTGTCCACCGTCAAGACCCACCTCGCCAGCCTCATGACCAAGCTCGGCGCTCGCAACCGCGTCGAGCTGGCGATGTGGGCCTACGAAACCGGAAGGATGCGCCGCTAAGGCCGGGCCGGGACCACGGCGTCGTCGATGACGTCGTACAGTAATTCGGCCAGCTCGTTTCCGACCGCGCTGGTCGCTTCGACGACAAGGAATGCGCCGTAGCCGTCGTCGAGGTCGAGCCACGGAACCGAACCGTAGGCGCCGGGGTCACTGATGCGCCCCGAGTCCCGATCGACCCACCAGCCGAGCCCGTAGCCGAGATCGGGCCTCTGTGCGTCCCCGCCGTAGACCCGCTCAACCCTGTCGTCGTGCATGAGCGCCAGAGCTTCAGGAGACAAGACCTGGGTGTCGCCGCAAACGCCGTCGCGCAGATGCATCAGGAGAAGCGTCCCGTAGTCGCCGGTCGTCACATACGCACCGCCCTCCATGTTCGGGTTGTCCGTCGGCGCCAGTACCGACGGATCGGCCTCGAACGCAGCCGGGTAGCCGAACCCAGCGCCGATCGAGCCGAAGTGATTGTTGTAGGCAAGCCCGTCGAGCTCGCACGGCTCGACGTAGATCTCGTCGATCAGCTCGGCCCACGACTTACCCGACACGATCTCAGCGACCGCACCGGCGACCTGCCACTGCGCGCCGCCGTAGCGAAACTCGGTGTCGGGCTCTATCACGCGGTCGTCGTCGCGGTCGGTGATGAAGATCGACTCGGCGCACCCTTGGAGCGTTCCGGCGGCGATGAACTGACAGAGGTAGGGCGAGTACACCGGATTCGGGGCGAGGCCCACGAGCCCTGAGCTGTTCGATAGAAGCTGCGCCGGGGTGATGTCGGGGTTGGCGTCTCCCCACTCGACCTGTTCAGCGACCGGTTCATCGATGTCCAGCAGCCCTTCGTCCTGAAGTTTCAGCAACACCCCAGCGGTGATCATCTTGGTTGATGATGCGATGAGTGAGACCCGATCCTCGCTGAACTCACCCCAGTGTTCGTGATAGATCACGCCGTCATCTCGATGGACCACGATGAGCCCCGCCCCGTTCAGTCCGTTGTCGGCAACGAACGACTCGACCAACGGGCCAACTTCCGCGAAGTCGTGGTCGGATTCTCGGTCGGGGTCGGGTTGCACTTCTGGTTCGCCGTCAGACTCGGTTTCGGCGACCGCTGGCGGATCTGCGACCGTGCTCGTGCCGGCGCGTTCGGTGCCATTGCTGGGGCTTGAGCACGCGACGGCGAACAGCATCATCGCACTGAGGAATGAGGTGAGGCGGGGGAATGCCACCGCTTCACGGTAGACGGTCGACCGTGGTCCTTTGCTACAGCCCGACCCGACGTTGGGCCCGGTCGAACAGGTTCTGAAGTCGCTCGTGGAGCTGGGCCGTCATGGCCCGCACGTCGCTACGCCTCACCCGTTCGCCCTCGGCCCGGTCTGCGGGGTAGATCGGCTCGCCGATGACGAGCGCCATCGCCCTTGGTCTCGGAAGCTTCTGCCCTTTGGGCCAGGCCCGTTCACCACCGCCGATTCCGATCGGAACGAGCGGCACACCGGCCCGCGCGGCAAGAAACGCCGCCCCGTCCTTGAGGGGCTGAACCTCAGGGCCGTTGTGGCGAGTGGCTTCGGGAAACACCACCAGCGGCTCGCCCGACCGCAGTACGTCCTCGGCGAGACGCATCGCCTCGCGGTCCGTCGTCGAGCGTTCCACCGGGAAACCACCTGTGGAACGTAGGAACCAGCCGAGTCCCGGTGTCTTGAAGTACGACTCGGCCCCCATGAAGCGGAACATCACGCGCTCGGGGGCAACCGCCACAACTGCGGTGTCGATGATGGATCGGTGCGCCCCCGGTGCGACCACGTAGCCCCCGGTGAGCGGCAGGTTCTCGCGGCCTTCGACGCTCAACCGCAGGTAGAGCTTGGCGAACCCCCGAAAGATGGTTGTGAGCAGCCGGAAGAACACACGGTTGCTGCGGGTGATCGCAGCAGGCCCAGCTGTTGCCGCCCGGACAGCTGTCATCGGTCCGGGCCGCTACGAGCCCCGTCGAGTCTGCGTTGGAGCACATCGAGTACTTCGTCGATCGTGAGGTAAGTCGTATCTACCTCCAGCGCCCCGTCAGCCCGGCGCAGCGGGTCGGCATCGCGCGATTGGTCAAACGCATCGCGACGGGCGATGTCGGCGGCGACCGTGTCGTAGTCGAGGTCGGTGACCTCACCGGCGCGCCGGGCGGCGCGGACCTCGGCGCTGGCGGTCAGATAGACGACCAGAGTGGCGTCGGGAAAGACGACGGTGCCGATGTCGCGCCCTTCGAGCACACCACCACCCCGGCGGCGAGCCCATTCTCGCTGACGGCTCACCAGCTCTGTCCTGACCCCGGGGTGAGCGGCCACGCTCGAGACGGCCCGGGTGACCGCTGGTCCCCTGATCTGGGTGGTGGCATCGACCAGGTTCACCATCACGGTGCCGTCGGGATCCATGCGCAGATCCATCTCGCGGGCTACCTCGGTTGCCTCATCCGCATCGGCGGGATCGATCCCGGCGGCAATGCAGGCAAAGGTCACGGCCCGATACATCGCTCCGGTGTCGAGATAGGGAAGACCGACCCGTTCGGCCAGCAGCCGCGCCACCGTACTCTTCCCGGACCCGGCGGGACCGTCGATGGCGACCACGGTCAACTGCTCGGACGGACCCGGCTGTGATGTGGTTGAAGGTTCCTGACTCATCTCGCTGACCCCCGCTCAATCGAGTGAACGCACAGTCGGACGGTAGCCCTTGGCGATGAGGCCGCCTACGAGCAGGTCTCGGGCGCTCTCGTCGGTAAACAGCAACATCACGCCGCGACGTCCCTCACCGGAATGGGTGAGCTCGATGTCGTGGATGTTGACGTCCAATTCGGTGGCCAGTGTCGCGATCGCAGCGATTTCGCCGGGTCGGTCGGGAATCGGGATGGCGAACTCGACCAGCCGATCGCTCGGAGTGATACCGGTGGGCAGATTGATCCGGGCAATCCTGGCCCGCTCGAGGGTGGCGAGCAGCTCGTCTGACCGTCCATCTTTCACCGCAGCTCTGATGGCGGTGAGTCGATCGATCAGCGAATCGAGCCCGGCGGCGATGGACGTCGTGTTGGAGGAGATGATGTCGGGCCAGATCGAGGGACGGCCGGCCGAGATCCTCGTCATGTCACGGAAGCCGCCCGCGGCGAGACGAAGCAACGCCCGGTGCTCGACCGAGGACTCATCGGCCAGGTTCATCAGGGCTGCTGCGGTGAGGTGAGGGACGTGCGAGACCTGAGCGACCATCTCGTCGTGGGTGCGGGCCGGCATCGTGAGCACCTCGGCTCCGAGGCTGCGCACCACCCCGCGGACGGTGGAGAAAATCCTCGCTTCGGTATCGGGTCGGGGGGTGAGGACCCAGGTTGCTCCGACGAAGAGGTCGGGATCAGCTCCGGCGATGCCGTCCTGTTCGCTTCCGGCCATTGGGTGACCGCCGACGAAGCGTTCATGGGTGACGGCTTCTACCACCTGACCCTTCGTGGATCCGACATCGGTGACGACTCCGGCGCACACGGCCAATGCCTCGGCAGCGATGGCGGGGATGACACCGACCGGTGTGGCGCAGAACACGATGGAGGCATCAGGGTCGGGACGAGCTTCCTGGGCGTACCCCTTGTCGAGGGCGATCCGCACCGTGCTGTCGTCGCTGTCGGTAACGGACACGTGCCAGCCTCGCTGGGTGAGGCCAGATGCCAGCGACCCGCCGATCAACCCGCAACCGATGACCCACGCCCGCCGCTCGGGCTGGGGCGCTGCCCCGCTCATAGCTCGTCACCGGGCTCGGACAGGTCGGGACGGAGCGCTGTTGCATCCCTGAGGAACACATGGTTGAGCTCGGAACGGGCAAGATCACAGTCGAAGTGAAGCATCACCCGAATGCAGCGAGGTAGGGATCCGGCGACGGCCATTTCCTGGGCGCACAGCAGCGGAACGTCGGTGAGACCGAACGCACGGGCGCCGGCGGCCGGTGCGACGGCGGTGAGATCGGCCGTAGCGGTGAAGAAGATACTGGTGATGCAGTCGTTACCGATGTGATTGCGGGCGAACAGCTCGGTGAGCACCTGGGCGGTGCGGCTGAGGATCTCATCTTTGCTGTCGGCATCGCAGGTGATGGCCCCACGCAGCGCTCGGGTCGGCATGGCTCCTTAAGCTATCGGTTTGGTCGCGGGGCTGAACGATTGACCGACCGCTGGAGGGCAAGCAGTTCATCGTCGGTAAGCCGTCGCCAGCGACCGGGCTCCAGCTGGTGGTCGACCAACGGACCGATCCGGGTTCTGACCAGCCTCAGGACCGGATGACCGACGGCGGCGCACATCCTTCGAACCTGGCGATTGCGGCCCTCGTGGATCGTGAGTCTGATCAGGTTGTCACCTACGACCGACACCTTGGCTGGGGCGGTCGTGCCATCGTCCAGTTCGACGCCCTCCCGCAGCGCCCGAATGGCTCGGGGTTTGGGGGTTCCCTCCACGTGAGCCAGGTACTCTTTCTC
>JABDJU010000085.1 GCA_013003325.1 Acidimicrobiales bacterium | reverse complement strand
TTCCCAAGCTGGGAGATCGGATGCACCGTATACGAGGTCGGGTCGGGACGCCAGCACGGCGTTCAACGCCAGCGCGGTGATCGCCCCCTCGCCGATGCCGATCAACAGGTGGACGCCGACCATTGCGCCAAACACCGTGTCGAAGCCGATCGGCGCAGTTGCCCCGAACAGCCACTCGATGCTGAACGCCATCGCCGACAGCACTACAGATGCCGCACCGGCCAGAGCGGCGGCGCCAACGACGCCCGCGGTTGTGCGCGGCATGACTTTGCGGACTAGGAGGAAGGCTCCGTACCCGCCGAAGGCGGTCACGATTCCCATGTTGAACACGTTGTATCCGAGCGCACTCAGTCCGCCGTCGGCGAAGAGCAGCGCCTGCACCGCCACCACGATCGCGACGACCAGAGCGCCGGTGGCCGGGCCCAACAGGATCGCCGCCAACGCTCCCCCGAGCAAGTGGCCAGTGGTGCCCGACGCCACCGGGAAATTGAACATCTGGGCGGCGAAGATAAACGCAGCGGCGATGGCGGCCAGTGGAACCTGGCGGTCCATGAGCTCTCGCCCGCTCTGGCGAACGGCGAAACCGACCACGGCGAACGAGATCAGCGCGGACGCGACCGCTACTGGAGCGGAGAGGAATCCGTCGGGGGCATGAAGGGCCAGGAGCATGAGCGAGCGGCCTCGGGTGTAGGCGACAGCGTGACCCTATTGGCCCCGGTTTGCTTTCTGCAAACCGTTCGCAAGAACTCAGCCTTCAGCTGCGACCGCCACCGTCTTGGCGTTCACGAAGGCGTGGATGCCCATCTCCGACAGCTCTCGGCCGTAGCCCGAGATTCCGATGCCGCCGAAGGGCAGCCGGGGGTCCGAGGCGCAGGCGGTGTTCACGAAACAATTGCCGGTCACGATCCGATGGGCGGCGATCTCGCGGCCCCGGTCGACGTCGGCTGTGAAGACCGCTCCACCGAGCCCGAACTCGGTGTTGTTGGCCAGCTCGATCGCGTGGTCCTCGTCGTCGGCCCTGATGATGGCGGCTACCGGCCCGAACAGTTCATCGTCGAAGGCCGGCATTCCCGGCGCCACGTTTTCGAGGGCGGTGACCGGGTAGAACGCGCCGGGTCCTTCGGGCACCTCGCCGCCCAGCAGGAGCGTCGCCCCGGCCGCGATCGAGTCCTGTACCTGCTGGTGAAGGTCGTCGCGGAGATCGAGGCGTGCCTGCGGACCGACATCGGTGTCGTCGGCCATCGGATCGCCGATGCGATATGAGGCGAGCTCGTCGACGAATCGGGCCACGAACTCGTCGTAGATTCCGGCGGTCACGATGAAGCGCTTGGCGGCGATGCAGCTCTGGCCCGAGTTCATCAGTCGAGCGGCGGCGCATTTGGACACCGCGTTGTCAATGTCGGCGTCGTCGAGCACCACGTAGGCGTCGCTTCCTCCGAGCTCGAGGACCGAGGGCTTCAGATTGCGCCCGGCGGCACCGCCGACAGCTCGGCCGGCGGCCTCGGATCCGGTGAGTGTGACCGCGGCAATCCTCGGGTCGGCGATGATTCCCTCCACCCGGTCAGAACCGATGAGGAGGGTACGGAACACGCCCTCGGGCAGTCCCGCTTCGGTGAACACGTTCTCGATCGCCAGCGCCGAGCCGCTCACGTTTGATGCGTGTTTGAGCAGCCCGGTATTGCCGGCCATGAGGGTGGGGGCCGCAAATCGGAAGACCTGCCAGAGCGGGAAGTTCCATGGCATCACGGCCAGGATCACGCCCAGCGGTTCATAGACAGTCCAGGCACCGGCGTGATCGCTGGGACGAGCCACATCGGCCATGAACCCTTCGGCCTCCTCGGCGTAGTACTCACACACCCAGGCGCACTTGGTGACTTCGCCCCGGGCTCCGCCGATCGGCTTGCCCATCTCACGGGTCATGAGTTCGGCCAGCTCGTCGGTGCGGCTCTTCAGCACCTCGGCGGCCCGCATCATGATCTCGGCCCGCTCCGCATACGGTCGCGCGGCCCAGCTTCTCTGAGCCTGTGCGGCTTCGTCGATGAACCGGTCGACAGTGGATTGATCGTGGGCCGGGTATGTCTCGAGAGCCGATCCGTCGGCGGGGTTGATGGAAGTGAAGCTGTCGGGGGAACTCATGCCCACATCATTCTCCAAATACCGGCCGACCTCCACGTCCGCTCCAAATATCGTCGCAGACCTGAGCGCGGTGGGCTCAGCCCGGGCCGAACTACATTGGGTCCAGCAACCCGGGCCAGGAGGAACTCATGAAGGTGTTGGTAGCGGTAGACGGATCCGACGAGAGCCGCCACGCCATGATGAAAGCGTTCGAGCTGTTCGGCCAAGACCCGGACTATGTGTTGGTGAGTGTCGGCGCACCCACTGTGCCCCTGACCCTCGGGTATCCCGCCGGCGGGTTCACCAGTCCGGGGGAGTTGGAGGCGGCGGCCAGAGCCGCCGAAAGCGCAGCCCATGAGGCCGTGCAGCAAGCCGAGGTGGAGCTCGCTGCCGACCATGTCGACACGATGGTGGCGTCGGAACCGGGTTCGATCGGTGGCTCGCTCGTGCACGTGGCCGACGAGATCGAAGCCGACGTGATCGTGATCGGGTCACACGATCGAGGCGTGTTCGAGCGACTCTTCGACCCATCGGTCGGCAAATACCTCATCAACCACGCGAACTGTCCGGTTCTCGTGGTGCGGTGATCAGCGGGCCAGAAGTCCGCCCACGATCAGTTCGGCGATCTGGTGGATCTCGGCTTCGTTGAGCGGTTGTTGCCGCACCATTTTGCGAAAGAAGAACGGTCCCTCGACGAAGTCGAGCGCCAGATCGAGATCGACGTCGGGCTGCAGCTCTCCCCGTCCTTGAGCTAGTTCGAGAATCGTGCGGATCGGCGTCATGCGCTGACGCATCATCTCCTGATGCACCCTGGCCAACTCTGGGTCGGAAGCTGCCGCCGACATGATCCCCAACATCGTGCGCCGCATCGAATGTTCATCGATGACCGGCACGACCGCTTCGAGGAAGGCCTCGATATCGCCTCGCAGCGAGCCGGTGTTGGGGGTGGGGAAGGGCATCACCATGCAGTCGATCGCATCGACCAGCAGTTCGTTTCCGCTCGAGAAATGGCGATAGATCGTGGTCTTGGCCACGCCGGATCGCTTGGCCACGGCGTCGACGGTGAACCCTTCGAGCCCGTCGATTGCGATGACCTCCTGGGCGGCGGCGATGGCTTTGTCGCGGGCCTCGGTGCTGAGCGGACGAGGCATAACGGAACTGTATCGTAGCGAAATGAAGTGAGGCCCGCTAGCGGCAGTGAGGGCAAACAGCCCGTGAGCTGTGGCAGTGTGACATTCGACCACAATGATTGCGTTCGGGCCGGATCGAATCTATAAACACTACGATCCAGTAGCGAAATCGTCGGCCTACTTCACCGGCCGCTTGGACGCCCCGCATCGAGGAGACTCTCATGTACGCAAGACTCGGTCGTTGGTCCTTCAAGCATCCCTGGCGGGTGATCGGAGGCTGGGTTGCGATCCTCGTGGCCGTCGCCGGGACGCTCGGCTCCATCGGTCCCGCCTACGACGGCACCTTCGAAATCCCCGAATCCGAGTCTGCCGACGGGTTCGCCATCATCGACGACAAGTTCGGGGGAGTCGGATCGGGCCTTCAGGGCAGCATCGTGTTCCGGGCTGAACAGGGTGTCGATGACCCTGAGGTCCAGGAAGCGATCACGGCCTACATCGATGAGATCCTCACTGAGACCGCCGACGGGGAGCAGTTCGAGGGCATGCAGATCCAGTCGCCGTACCTGGCTGGCGCCGAGTCACAGATCTCGCCCTCGGGCCAGATTGCCTACGCCGCAGTGAGCCTCCCTCAGACCACCGACCAGACTCAAGCGTCGCTCATGGGCGTCGAAATGCACGATCGCATCGTGGATGGTGAGCTCAGCCGGATCGAGGGGCTCCAGGTCGAAATCGGCGGCGCCGCCCTGGGAGAGTTCGAACCGCCGGAGTCTGAGCTTCTCGGCCTGGCGTTTGCTGTCGTGGTGCTGATTGTGGCGATGGGATCGGTCGTGGCGATGGGAACCACCATCGGCGTTGCCGTCCTCGGGGTCGGAATCGGCGGGATTTCGATCGCGTTGCTCTCCAACATCACCTCGGTGCCCGACTTCGCCAGCACGATCGGCCTGATGATCGGCCTCGGCGTGGGCATCGACTACGCCCTGTTCATCGTCACCCGCTACCGAGAAGCGGTCCGCGCCGGGAACGGCCCCCGCAGCGCCACGGTC
>JABDJU010000084.1 GCA_013003325.1 Acidimicrobiales bacterium | reverse complement strand
GAACACCGACGGACTGAACACCGACGGGCTGAACACACTGGGCGAGAACACGCTCGGGGCATACGCGTCGGGGCTGAACACGCTGGGTGAGAACACACTGGGTGAGAACACACTGGGCGAGAACACGCTCGGGGCGAACTCGGCCGACAGGCGGTTGAGGTCTTCGGGCTCGGTGAGGTTCACATAGGCGTGGCTGATGTCTTTGAACACGGCGATGTCGTAGTTGGCCGGCAGCCCGGTGAGGGAAATCTGCGCCTGCGCCCCGGGCTGGATGTTGAACTTGAACCAGCGCGACACGCCTTCACCGTCGAGATATCCGTCGACACCGGTGCCGTCGGATGGGATCGACTGGGCCCGGATCCAGCTGTCGTTGTCGGGCCCCAATACCACGCAGTTCGATATCGGCGACGACCCGAACTGGGCGGCGATGTACCCGCTGGTCTCGGTGGTCGGCACCGCAATGGCGAAGAGCGCTTCGCCGTTGGCATCGAGGGGAACGTCGGCTTCGGTTCCGATGAGCGCCGCCGCCTCACCGATGTCGCCGTCCAAGCAGACAGAGCTGTGGTAGAACCTCAGGTCGGCGGTGCCGTCGGGCGTTCCGAGGATCGACCCCACCGCCCCCACATAGCTGGAACCTTCGACGAGGAGAGGAACAGATTGCAGCATCGTGGTGTCGCCGGTCGCCGGCACGACAAACTCGAACTCGACCTGGTCCGACACGAAAATGCCCGGTGCGGACCCGATCCCGGTGACCGTTCCGGTCTCGGGCACAAAAAAGCCAGATGCATCCTCGACCACGAAGTCCAACACGGCGGCATCACCATCGACGAAGAACTCGGTCAAACAGACCTCAACGTCCGGCTTGCACCAGGACACGTTGACCCCGTCCGGTTCTTCGAGGATCGTCTCCGTCGGATCGGGCAGCGCCGTCTCGACCTCACCCACCGTCAACGTGGATGATCCCGGCTTCACCGACAGGCCATCTGTGAGATCGGCGCTGATGCCCAGCGAGACCCCGGTGCCGCGGCTTTCCAGCGTGATCGAGACCGGTACCTCGCCCCCGACCTCGATCTGGTCCACGGGGGACTGCACGTCGATCCCGAGCACGACGAAGGCGTCCGAATCAGTTGTTACGTATTCGCCCACCGATGCCGCGGCCTCAACCGTGGCCGAACCCGACACCTCCACTGGATCGGTGGCACTGACCACCACATCGAACTGGAGTTCGAGGCCATTCACGGCGTCGATCGTGAAGGCCTCACTGCTCCACAGCAGCCCGTCACCGAAAGGCGAAGGCGACGGGTCGTCGATCGAAGTCGCCCCGGCGAGTGGGTCGACAATCACCGAAGACCCGGCGACATAGCTGATTCCGGGATCGAGCGAAGCGGCGATCTCGGACAACGGTTGATCGTCGCCCACTGCGGGGAACGAAACGCTGATCGTGCCGGTATCGCCGGGCGCCACGACCGGCGGTGCGTCGACCACGACATCGAACCCCTCCAGGGTGAGGGTTCCCTGCAGGGTGCCGTTGCTGTCTCCGTTTGAGCCGGTCATCCTGAACCCGAACCGGTCACCATCGTTCACGGTGAAGACATGGGTGCCCGAGTAGCTGAACCCGGCCGATGGAGGCGTGCAGCAGTCGGTGGGGCCCTCATCCAACAGGGTGACCGCGCTGGTCTCCACATACACGCCAGCGCCGGGGGCGACCTCTTCTTGCACGAAGGCCACCAGGCTGACTCGTGCCTGGAAGAAGGCGTGGAAGCCGCTGTAGTCCCAATCGATCTCGTGGGTCGTGGGAGCTTCGCTCTGGGAGATCGTGGCGAACTCCCACATGCCACTGCCGTTTGAACCGAAGTAGTCGCCGGGTTCGAGCGCAGACGATTCCCCATTGCTGTCGGGCAGGTCGTAGGTGAACTGGGCCGGCTCTTGCGGCCCGCCGGACGCTACGGTCAATCGCCCCTCTTGTTCCTCACCTGTGCCCGATCCCACCCATGGTGATTCGGCCAGACCGGCGCTGACCGGACCGGCCGCGAGCGCCAGTGCCGCCGCACCCAGCATGGCGATCGCCACAACCCACACCGAGACCGTGCGACGGGTCAGGTAGTCGTCACTTTGGTCGATCCGATCGTGCATTGGTTCCCCCGTGTTCCAACTCAGTGATCGCCCTGTAGGCGAACCTACACGGGATCGCTGAGCTGGTCTAATGCTTCGTGCTGAGCAAGATCGCCCTAGTCATTTAGTAGGTAATCGAGGGCCGCTTTGAGTGCCTTCCTGAAGCCGAGCTTTGTCCCGCTGCGGTGGTGGCCGTCGGCCTCCCGCATCGGGAGGGTCGACGTTTCCATGATTGATGCGCGCAATTCGGCCTCTCGACTTTCCGAGGGCGGCGCGTCGATCTCCTCGCGCATCTGATCGGCCGCACCGAGAAGCACGAACGCCACGGCGGAGTTCTTGTCGAGCGCAGCCAGTTGCGCAACGTCTTCGAGCAAGAACGCTGTGGCCCAGCGATCGCCGTAGTTGAGGTACTGACGAGCGCTCTCGGCGAAGTGATGCCTCGCCTGTTCCACCTGGCCGAGATCACGGTAGGCATTGCCCAGGTTGTTGTGACTCACCGCCACCATCCACGCATCACCGACCTCGGCGTTGAGCTGCATTGCGGTATTGAACAAATCACGGGCCCGTTCGAAGTCGCCCGACATCTCGGCGATGGTTCCGAGGTTTGTGTTCGACACCGCGATCGCCCATTTGTCACCCAAGCTGGTGCGCGCCGCCAACGCTTCTTCGTGAAATCTACTTGCTTCATCGAGGTCGCCGGTGTATTCGGCGACGACACCAAGGTTCGAAAGCAAACTGGCCGAACCGGCGAGGTCGCCGAGTTGACGGCGTATCGCGAGGCTCTCCTGATACGCGTGCCGGGCTGTTTCGAGGTCGCCCCGCTGGGCCGACAACGTGCCGACGAGGTGGAGCACTCGACCTTTGCCGGCCTCGTCCCCGATTTCGTTGAAGACCCGTTCGGACTCTTCGAGCATGATCGTGGC